>DATDNR010000202.1:0-14234 GCA_036518175.1 Marmoricola sp. | reverse complement strand
CATCAGGTCGTCACTCACGGGGACTCCTCATCATCCGTAGCTCCATCGGGGTGAGCCCGCCCCGCCGGGCGGGGCGGGCTCCTACGTCCAGTGAACCTCAGAGGCTCTTCTGGATCTCGTCCCACTTGCGGTCGACGTCGTCGAGACCGCCGCACATGAAGAACGCCTGCTCGGCGACGTGGTCGTAGTCGCCGTCGGCGATCTTCGTGAACGCCTCGATGGTGTCGGCGATCGGCACCGTCGACCCCTCGATGCCCGTGAACTGCTTGGCCACGTAGGTGTTCTGCGACAGGAACCGCTGGATGCGACGCGCCCGGGAGACGATGACCTTGTCCTCCTCGGACAGCTCGTCGACGCCGAGGATCGCGATGATGTCCTGCAGCTCCTTGTTGCGCTGCAGGATCTGCTTGATCCGCACGGCGCAGTCGTAGTGCTCCTTGCCGATGTACTGCGGGTCGAGGATCCGGGAGGTCGACGTCAGCGGGTCCACCGCGGGGTAGATGCCCAGCGAGGCGATCTCGCGGGAGAGCTCGGTGGTCGCGTCGAGGTGGGCGAACGTGGTCGCCGGCGCCGGGTCGGTGTAGTCGTCGGCGGGCACGTAGATCGCCTGCATCGAGGTGATCGAGTGACCGCGGGTCGAGGTGATCCGCTCCTGCAGGGTGCCCATCTCGTCGGCCAGGTTGGGCTGGTAGCCCACCGCGGACGGCATCCGGCCCAGCAGGGTGGAGACCTCCGAGCCTGCCTGGGTGAACCGGAAGATGTTGTCGATGAAGAGCAGCACGTCCTGGTTCTGCACGTCACGGAAGTACTCCGCCATCGTGAGCGCGGACAGCGCGACCCGCAGACGGGTGCCCGGCGGCTCGTCCATCTGGCCGAAGACCAGCGCGGTCTGGCCGAACACGCCGGCCTCGGTCATCTCCGCGATCAGGTCATTGCCCTCACGGGTGCGCTCGCCGACACCGGCGAACACCGACACACCACCGTGGTTGCGGGCGACGCGCGCGATCATCTCCTGGATCAGCACGGTCTTGCCCACGCCCGCGCCGCCGAACAGGCCGATCTTGCCGCCCTGGACGTACGGCGTCAGCAGGTCGATGACCTTGATGCCGGTCTCGAACATCTGCGTCTTGGACTCGAGCTGGTCGAAGGCCGGCGCCTTGCGGTGGATGCCCCACCGCTCGTTGACCTCGAGGGTCTCGCCGTCCTCGAGGTTCAGGCAGTCGCCGGTCACGTTGAACACGTGGCCCAGGGTCACGTCACCGACGGGGACGGTGATCGACTCGCCGGTGTCGGTGACCGTGGCACCGCGGACGAGGCCGTCGGTCGGCTTCATCGAGATGGCGCGCACCATGCCGTCACCGATGTGCTGGGCGACCTCCAGGGTGATCTTCTGGGTCTGGTCGCCCAGGGTCAGCTCGACGTGGAGGGCGTTGTAGATCTCCGGCATCGTGTCCTCGGGGAACTCGATGTCGACGACGGGCCCGATGACCCGCGCGATCCGGCCCGTGGCGCCGGAAGTGCCCTCGGCCTTGTTCTCTTCGATGGTGGCAGTCATCTCTCTCACTCACTCCCGGCGTTCGCGTCGGCCAGCGCGTTGACGCCGCCGACGATCTCGCTGATTTCCTGGGTAATGCCGGCCTGACGGGCCTGGTTGGCGATACGGGTGAACTTCTTGATGAGCTCGTCGGCGTTGTCGGTGGCGGACTTCATCGCCTTCTGGCGGGCGGCCAGCTCCGAGGCCGACGCCTGCAGCAGGGCGAAGTGGATCCGGCTCTCGACGTACTTGGGCAGCAGCGCGTCGAGCACCTCCTCGGCCGACGGCTCGAACTCGTAGAGCGGCAGCACCTCGTCGGGCGCCGGCTTCTCCTCGCCCTCGACCACCTCCAGGGGCAGCAGCCGCACGCTGTGCGGCTCCTGGACGAGCATCGAGCGGAAGCGGGTGTAGACGAGGTGCACCTCGTGGGCTCCGCCCTCGCCGTCACCCTTGGTGAAGCAGTCGATCAGCGCCTCGCCGATCTCCCTGGCGTTGGCGAAGCTCGGCTGGTCGGAGAAGCCCGTCCAGGACTGCGCGATCGGCCGGTTGCGGAAGCGCAGGTAGGCCTCGCCCTTGCGCCCGGAGACGAAGGTGACCACCTCCTTGCCCTCTCCCCGCAGCCGCTCCGCGAGCCGCTCGCCCTCCTTCAGCACGCTGGCCGAGTAGGCCCCCGCCAGGCCGCGGTCGCTGGTGATCACCAGGACCGCCGCCTTGGTGGGGTTCTCCGGCTCGGTGGTGAGCGGGTGGTCGACGTTGGAGTAGGTCGCCAGCGCCGACACCGCGCGGGTCAGCTCACGGGCGTACGGCGCTGCCTGCTGGGCCCGCTGCTGCGCCTTGATGATGCGCGACGCAGCGATGAGCTCCATGGCACGCGTGATCTTCTTCATCGACTCCGTCGATCGGATCCGCGCGCGGTACTCACGCAGCGATACGGCCATGGGTCAGCCCCGCTTCTGCTTGACGATCTGCTCCTGCTCGAGCTCCTCGTCGGTCACGGGCTCCACACCGGCCTCGGTGCCGGGCCGGATCGACTTGCCCTCGGAGGTCTCGAACTGGTCGAGGAAGCCGTCGTAGGCCTGCTCGAGGTCGCCCTCGGTCTCGTCGGAGAACTGCAGGGTCTCGCGGATCGTCGACAGGATGCCGGAGTGCGACAGCCGCAGGTTGTCGAGGAACTCCTGCTCGAAGCGGAGCACGTCGTCGGTCGGCACCTTGTCGAGCCGGCCGGTGGTGCCGAGCCACAGCGAGACCACCATCTCCTCGACGGGGTAGGGGTTGTAGGCCGGCTGCTTGAGCAGCGCCATCAGCCGCTGGCCACGGTCGAGCTGCTGCCGCGAGGCCGCGTCGAGGTCGGAGGCGAACATCGCGAACGCCTCCATCGCGCGGTACTGCGCAAGGTCGACCTTCAGCGAACCGGTGACGGCCTTCATCGCCTTGGTCATCGCAGCCCCGCCGACACGGGAGACCGACACACCGACGTCGATCGCCGGGCGCTGGTTGGCCGCGAACAGGTCGGACTGCAGGAAGATCTGGCCGTCGGTGATCGAGATGACGTTGGTCGGGATGTACGCCGACACGTCGTTGGCCTTGGTCTCGATGATCGGCAGCCCGGTCATCGAGCCCGCGCCCAGGTCGTCGGACAGCTTCGCGCAGCGCTCGAGCAGCCGGCTGTGCAG
Organism: Marmoricola sp.; assembly: GCA_036518175.1. Classification (GTDB taxonomy): domain Bacteria; phylum Actinomycetota; class Actinomycetes; order Propionibacteriales; family Nocardioidaceae; genus Marmoricola. The sequence goes on along the minus strand of DATDNR010000202.1, from coordinate 11,027 downwards.
GTAGAAGACGTCACCGGGGTAGGCCTCGCGACCCGGCGGGCGGCGCAGCAGCAGCGACACCGCGCGGTAGGCCTCGGCCTGCTTGGTCAGGTCGTCGAAGACGATCAGCACGTGCTTGCCCTGGTACATCCAGTGCTGGCCGATCGCCGAGCCGGTGTAGGGCGCGAGGTACTTGAAGCCCGCCGCGTCGGAAGCGGGGGCCGCCACGATCGTGGTGTACTCCAGCGCACCGGCCTCCTCGAGGGCGCCACGCACGGAAGCGATGGTCGAGCCCTTCTGGCCGATCGCGACGTAGATGCAGCGGACCTGCTTGGTCTCGTCGCCCGACTCCCAGTTCTGCTTCTGGTTGATGATCGTGTCGATGGCGATCGTGGTCTTGCCGGTGGCGCGGTCGCCGATGATCAGCTGGCGCTGGCCACGACCGATGGGGGTCATCGCGTCGATCGCCTTGATGCCGGTCGCCAGCGGCTCGTGCACCGACTTGCGCTGCACCACCGAGGGGGCCTGCAGCTCCAGCGCACGACGCCCCTCGGCCTCGATCGCGCCGAGCCCGTCGATCGGGTTGCCGAGCGGGTCCACCACGCGGCCGAGGAACTTGTCACCGACCGGAGCGGAGAGGATCTCACCGGTACGGCGGACGGACTGGCCCTCCTCGATCTTGTCGAAGTCGCCGAGGACCACGACACCGATCTCCCGGGTGTCGAGGTTGAGGGCGAGGCCCTGGGTGCCGTCCTCGAACTCGAGCAGCTCGTTGGCCATCACCGAACGCAGGCCGACCACCCGGGCGATGCCGTCGCCGGCCTCCGCAACGGTGCCGACCTCCTCGCGGTTGGCCGTCTCGGGCTGGTAGTCCGCGACGTACTTCTGGAGCGCGTCGCGGATCTCCTCCGGACGGATGGTGAGCTCCGTCATCTTCGTCCCTACTCTCTTGTCTCTACTGAGGTCTTGGTGGGTCAGCCCGCCAGCCGGCGGGTGGCGTTGTCGAGGCGGCTGGCGATCGTCCCGTCGATGACGTCGTCGCCGATCTCGACGCTCACGCCACCGATGACGCTCGGGTCGACCTCGACGTTGAGGTGCACGGCACGGCCGTACTGCCGAGCGAGCGCGTCGGCGAGCCGGCCGCGCTCCTGGTCTCCGAGCGGCGCCGCGACCTTGACGAAGGCGACGGTCCGGTCACGGGCGTCGGCTGCGACCTTGGCGAACTCACGCAGCGCCTGCCGCACCCGGGTGTGCCGGTCGCTGAGCGCCTCCTGGACGAGCCGCACCGTCCCGGGCAGGGTCTTGCCCTCGAGCAGCTCCGCCACGAGGCCCTGCTTGGCCGACGCCGGCCGTGCCGGGTCGAGCAGCGCCGCCCGCAGGTCGGAGTTGTCGGCCACCAGGCGGCCCACGGCGAAGAGCTCGTCCTCGAGCCGCTCGCCGTTGCCCTCGCGCTCGGCTGCCCGGACGACGGCGACCACGCCCAGCTGCTCCAGTGCTTCGAGCAGGTCGCGGCTGCCCGCCCAGCGCGACCCCGCGGCGGTCGCCAGCAGCTCGGTGGCGGTGCCGTCGAGGTGTGGCCCGAAGACCGCACGCGCGAGCTCGGCCTTGAGCTCGGCCGGCCGGGTGGGATCGGTCAGCGCACGGCGCAGCGGTGCCTGCGCCTCGAGCAGGTGGCACGCCCAGAAGAGGCTGTCACCCGCGGCGGCCCCGTCGGCGCCGGCGTCGACGGCGGCCGCGAGCTGCCCGACCAGCTGGTCGAGCGAGGCAGCGGAGGTACCGAGCATCAGTTGGCTCCCGCCGGGGTCGTCTCCCCCGAGCTCTCCAGCTCACTGAGGAAGCGCTCGACCACGCGGTGCTGCCGGGCGGGGTCCTCGAGGGACTCCCCCACGATGCGCCCGGCCAGCGACGTGGCCAGCTGACCGACCTCGCTGCGCAGCGAGGCCACCGCCTGCTGGCGGTCCGCCTCGATCTGGCTGTGGGCGTGCTCCACGATGCGGGCCGCCTCCGCCTGTGCCTGCTCACGCATCTCGGCGATGATCGCAGCCCCCTGTTCGCGGGCCTCCTCGCGGATCTTCGCCGCCTCGTGGCGAGCGTTCGCCAGCTGGGCGCGGAACTCCTCCTCGGCCTGCTTGGCCTCGGAGCGAGCGTCCTCGAGCTCGTGGAACTGCTGCCTGATCGCGTCCTGGCGTGCCGCCATCGCCCGGTTGACGGGCGGGACGACGTACTTCGCGAGGATCCAGACGATGATCGCGAACGCGATCAACTCCGCGATGAACGTGGCGTTCGGGACGAGGAAGTTGCTCGCGAGCGGGACGACGCTACTCGCAACGCTGTTCATTGGATGTCCTGTCTGTCGTCAGCGCACTGGTCGGTGCTCGGCTCGGGACCCGCAGGTCACTTGCCGAGGACGAAGACGAACAGCGCCATGAAGGCCAGGTTGATGAAGAACATCGCCTCGACCAGACCCACGGTCAGGAAGAAGATCGTCTGCAGCCGGCCCTGGGCCTCGGGCTGCCGCGCCACGCCCTGGATGTAGGACGATCCGGCGAGGCCGTCACCGATGCCGGCGCCGATGGCGCCGCCGCCGAGGGCCAGGCCACCACCGACGAACGCACCGGCGGTCTTGATCGCCGAGTCGAGTGCTGCGCTGTCTGCCATGTCTCTCCTTGGTTTCGCACCGAGGGTCTCGGTGCCGTTTCTCTTACCTCTGGTGACGCACGTGACGGGGCCGTCAGTGCGCGAGTTCGGGTTCCTGCTCCACTGCGGCACGGTCCTCCGCAGCCGCAGCGGCTGGTTCGTCGAGTCCGGCGTGTCCCTTCTCGGGCTCGTCGTCTCCTCCGTGGCCGTGGCCGGCGGCGGCCATGCCGAAGTACAGCACCGTCAGCAGCGCGAAGATGAACGCCTGCAGGGCGCCGAGGAACATGGTGTCGAAGAGCTTCCAGATGACGTTGAGGATCAACGTGAAGAAGCCGCCCACCGGGATGTTCAGCGGGGCGATGGCGACCAGCGCCCCGATCAGCGCGATCATGATCCCGCCGGCGAAGATGTTGCCGAAGAGTCGCAGCGCCAGCGTGATCGGCTTGACCAGCTCCTCGAGGACGTTGAGGAAGGTGAAGACGATCCGGATGGGGGTGTCGACGGCCGGCTTCTCGGGGAAGATGCTCTGCCCGTAGAAGTGCTTCAGGTAGCCGCCGAGACCCTGGCGCCTGATCCCGAAGCCCCAGACGCCCACGATCACCATGACCGCCATCGCGTAGGTGAGGTTGGTGTCCGCGGTCGGGGACGGGAGCAGGTGGACGTGCTGGTTGAGCTCGGTCGGGATGACCTCGATCCAGTTCGCGATCAGGATGAAGAAGAACAGCGCCACCGCCAGCGGCACGACCAGCGGGTGGACGGTGCCGAGGTTGTCCTCGACCTGGGTGTTGACCTCCTTGACGACGGTCTCCCAGACCAGCTGCAGCCTCGTGGGGACGTGGTCCTCGGTGCGCTTGGTCAGCTGCGCACGCGCCCAGAAGCCCAGCGCGACCACGATCGCCCCCGCGACGACGGTGACCCAGATCGTGTCGAGGTTGAAGGTCATACCGAACAGCTGGCCGGTGGGGTGCTCGCCGGGGTGGATCTCGATGGCGAGAGGCGCGATACCGCCGATCATGCCTTCTTCAGCTCCTTCAGCAGGGGAAGCGCCGTCATCACGAGCGCAATCAGACGGAAGATGGCCAGGCCGAGCAGCAGGCCGATGCCGTCGGGCCAGAAGGCGACGGCGATCCCGACGGCGACCACCGAGAGGATCGCGAGCCGGACCACCGTCGCGGCGATCATCTTGTTCTTCGAGGGCTGCTCACCCGAGGTGATGATCCGCAACAGCCAGTACTCGGTGGCCAGGTGGTTGGCCAGGCCGAGGACGATGCCGGCGGCGACGCAGCCACCGAGCCGCCACTCACCGAACTGCCCGAAGGCCCAGAAGTCGGCGACGACCAGCGCCAGCGCGACCACGAGGGTCTTGCGCTGGTCACGCAGGACCTTGAGGAAGGACGGCTTGGTGCCGGGTTCGACCTGCGTCGCGGCAGGGCTGTCGGTACGGATCATCGGGTGCCTCCCTGGCTGAGGGGCCGACGCTCATTGACGCAGTGCTGCACGTACCCGAACCCAGCAACCCCAGACCCCCCCGACGACACCGAGGGCGAGGCCGACGAGTACGAAGAGCGGCGTCGTGCCGGCCGCCTGGTCGACGAGCAGTCCGACGACCATGCCGCCCACGACGGCACCGACGAGCAGCCCTCCGAGCCCCACGAGGTCGCGGCCACGAAGGGAGTTGTTCGCGCGGTCATCAGCCATTCACCAAAAACACTTTCGAGGGCGGGGCGAGGCCGGAAGCACCGAGATCCTGCACCGGACACAGACGAGGTCGGACCATCCTCCGACGGCGAGAAACTACCACAGCGTAACCGGGCGGCCGAGGGCGACCCGGAGGGTCGTCCGGGGCCCGGCCGAAGGGCGGGAGCGGTCTCGGTCGTCATGGTGGCGGCCGTTCTGTCTCAGGGGCGTCGACAGCGGAATCCTGTCGCTTGTGAAAGTTAGCACAAGCGCGGTTTCTCACCAAAACTTCAGGGTCCTCAGGCGTGCTCCTCAGGCCGTCTCACCCGCGGCACCGCGAAGGTCAGCGCCACCGTGACCGCCGCCCAGAAGGAGAGCACGGCCCAGGTCAGGCCACCGGGATAGATGCTCACCATCACCGCGCCGAAGGCCACCAGCCCGGCCCAGAGCCAGATGATGAGCACCGCGCGCCTCTGGCTGTGCCCGATCTCCAGCAGGCGGTGGTGCAGGTGCTCCTTGTCCGGCTGGTAGAACGCCTGCCCGCGGGCGGTGCGTCGTACCACCGCCAGCACGAGGTCGGCGAAGGGCACGATCAGGATCGATATCGGCAGCAGCACCGGCAGCAGGGTCACGAAGGTGTTGGCGGGCCGGTCCCCCACGCCGGTGTTCATCTGCACGTTGGCGAACTGGCCGGTGAGCGTCAGCGCCGAGCCCGAGAGCACCAGGCCCAGCAGCATCGACCCGGAGTCACCCATGAAGATGCGCGCCGGGAAGAAGTTGTGCGGCAGGAAGCCCGCGCACGCGCCGCCCAGCGCCGCGCAGAGCAGCGCCGCGGTGATCGCCAGGGTCTCGTTGTTGACGTCGGCGAGCTTGTAGGAGAACAGGAAGAACGCGATCGCGCCGATGAACACCACACCGGCCGCGAGGCCGTCGAGGCCGTCGACGAAGTTCACCGCGTTGACGGTGCCGACGACGACCAGCAGGGTCAGCAGGATCGCCTGGCTCGGCACCATCACCAGCTGCCCGAACCCGGGCAGCTTCAGCGAGTAGAGCTGCACGCCGTTGAGCACCATGAACGCCGCCGCGACCACCTGGCCGCCGAGCTTGGCGAGCGCGTCGAGCTCGATCAGGTCGTCGAGCACGCCCAGCGCGCAGATGATGGTGCCGGCGATCAGCACGATCGAGGAGTCGTGGAAGACGGTCGGCTGGGCCCGGCTCAGGAAGGGCAGGTGCCGGGCGAGCATGCAGCCCGCCGCCAGCCCACCGAGCATCGCCACACCACCGAAGTACGGGATCGGCACCACGTGCACGTCGCGGTCGCGCACCTGGGCCACCGCGCCGGCGCGCATCGCGAGCTCGCGGGCGACCACGCAGAGCAGGTAGCTGACGACCGCCGCTATCAGGAAGACGCAGAGGTACTCACGCACGAGGTCCTCGATCGGGCCCGGGGTCGGGTGCGGCGTCCTCCAGGTCCACCCCGTCGGCGGCGAGCACCGCGCTGAGCTCGGCGGCGGAGAGCGCCCCCTCGCGCAGCACCCGGGGCCGATGTCCGGTGCAGTCGAGGATCGTCGAGGCCAGGTCACTGGTCGTCGGTCCGCCGTCGAGCAGCACCGAGACCGCGTCACCGAGCATCTCCTCGGCCAGGTCGGCGTCGGTGGCCGCGGGACGGCCGGAGAGGTTCGCCGAGCTGACCGCCAGCGGTCCCGTCCGCTCCAGCAGCGCGAGAGCGACACGGTCGTGGGGCATCCGTACGGCGACCGTGCCGCGGGTGTCACCGAGGTCCCACTGCAGCGATCCCTGCTCGCGCACGACGACCGTCAGCGGGCCGGGCCAGTAGCGCCGGACCAGTGTCCGGACCCACGGCGGCACCCCGCTGGCGAGGGCGTCCAGCGTCGGCGCCGCGGAGATCAGCACCGGCGGCGGCATCTCCCGCCCGCGGCCCTTGGCCGCCAGCAGTCGGGCCACGGCCGGCGGGTCGAAGGCGTCGGCCGCGACGCCGTACACGGTGTCGGTGGGCAGCACGACCAGCTCGCCACTCCTGATGGCGCCCACCGCGGCCGTCAGGCCCTGCTCGAGCTGCTCGGGGTCGGAGGTCTGGTAGCGCGTGGACACGAGGTCATCGTGCCAGTCGCGCCGTCACGTAGCGTGGCCGACCTGCCAGGTCGCGATGGTCGCGTACGTCGGTCCAGCGGCCGGTCGCCACGAACACCGCCGGCGCCGACTCCCCCTGCGCGTCGGCATGCTCGGCGCCGACCCAGCCGCCCGGCCGCAGCAGCCGTCCGGCGACCTGCTCCAGCGCGCGCATCGCATCGAGCCCGTCGCGGCCGGACCACAGCGCCAGGTCCGGGTCGTGGTCGCGCGCCTCCGGGGCGACGCTCTCCCAGGCGTCGGGCGGGATGTAGGGCGGGTTGCAGACCACCACGTCGACGGTGCCGTCGAGCTCCGGCAGTGCCGCCGCCATGTCGCCCTCGGTCAGGTGGACGCCGCTTCCGGCCAGGTTGCGTGCGGCCCACCCCGCGGCCCGGGGGTCGAGCTCGACCGCGTGCACGGTCGCTTCCGGCGCCTCGTCGGCGACCGCGAGGGCGATCGCCCCCGACCCGGTGCACAGGTCGACGACCACGGGCGGGTGTCCGGTGGCCTCGCGGACCTCGCGGGCCCGGTCGACTGCCCAGCCGGCGAGCAGCTCGGTCTCCGGGCGCGGCACGAATACCCCCGGGCCCACCTGCAGGTCGACGTGCCGGAAGGCGGCCGTGCCGGTGAGGTGCTGGAGCGGCTCGCGGGCGGCGCGACGGGTGACGAGGTCGTCGTACTCCGCCTGCTGCGGGGCGGTGAGGTCGCCGGCGAGGGCCAGCGCGCCGCGCGTGGTGCCGAGCACGTGGGCCAGCAGCTCCGCGGCGTCGTGCTCGGGGCTCGCCAGCCCCGCGGCGCGCAGGCGCTCGGTCGCCTGTCGCCGCAGCCGGGCCGCGCTGCGGGTCATGCCTCGATGGCGTCGAGTCGCGCGGCCATGTCGGCCTCCACGCACGAGGCGATCACCGGGTCGAGGTCGCCGGCGAGCACCTGGTCGAGGTTGTAGGCCTTGTAGCCGGTGCGGTGGTCGGAGATGCGGTTCTCCGGGAAGTTGTAGGTGCGGATCCGCTCGGAGCGGTCCACGGTGCGCACCTGGGAGCGGCGCGCCTCGCTGGCCTGCGCGTCGGCGGCGTCCTGGGCGGCCTGGAGCAGCCGCGAGCGGAGGATGCGCAGCGCCTGCTCCTTGTTCTGCAGCTGTGACTTCTCGTTCTGGCAGCTGACCACGATGCCGGTCGGCAGGTGCGTGATGCGCACCGCCGAGTCGGTGGTGTTCACGCTCTGCCCGCCCGGCCCGCTGGAGCGGAAGACGTCGACGCGCAGGTCGTTCTCGTCGACCTGGACGTCCACCGGCTCGGCCTCCGGCATCACCAGCACGCCGGCGGCCGACGTGTGCACGCGGCCCTGGCTCTCGGTGACCGGCACCCGCTGCACGCGGTGCACGCCGCCCTCGAACTTCAGCAGCGCATAGGGCGCCTCGCCCGGTGCGGGCGTGCCCTTCGCCTTCACCGCGAGGGTCACCGACTTGTAGCCGCCGAGGTCGGACTCCGTCGCGTCGAGCACCTCGGTGCGCCAGCCGTGCCGCTCGGCGAAGCGGGAGTACATCCGCAGCAGGTCACCGGCGAACAGCGCCGACTCCTCACCGCCCTCGCCGGACTTCACCTCGAGGATCGCGTCCTTGCCATCCGCGGCCTCGCGGGGCACGAGCAGGCGGCGCAGGTGCTCCTCGGTGTCGGCGCGGCGCTGCGCCAGCTCGTCGGCCTCCAGGGCGAACGCGCCGCCACTCTCCGGGTCCTCGGCGGCAAGCTCGCGGGCCGCCTCGACGTCGTCGCCGAGCTGCTGCCACTCCCGGTAGGTGCGCACGATCGCGGTGAGCTCGGCGTACCTCTGGTTGAGCCGTCGCGCGACCGCCTGGTCGGCGTGCACCGCCGGGTCGGCCAGCCGCTGCTCGAGCTCGGCGTGCTCGGCCACCAGGGCCTCCACCGCTTCGAACACCGAGCTCCTCCTGCTGCCGACAGTCCCACAACGTCGGTCGTGGAACTGTCCCTGACCGACTCTCGCGCCATACGGGAAGCGGCGGCTTCACAACATCAGTTGTGAAACCGCCGCTCCGGCACGACTACTTCTTGGCGTCGGCCTTCTTCTGCGCGGCCTTGGCGTAGCGGGCCTCGAACCGGGCGACACGGCCACCGGTGTCGAGGATCTTCTGCTTGCCCGTGTAGAACGGGTGGCACTGCGAGCACACGTCGGCGTGGATCACGCCGTTGGCGGAGGTGCTGCGGGTGGTGAACGTGGCGCCGCAGGTGCAGGTGACCTCGGTCGTCACGTAGTCGGGGTGGATGTCCTTCTTCATGGTGTCCTCTCGAGTCGGGTCGCCGGGTCGCCCGTCGCCGTCGCGACGCGCGTGAACCGGAACCAGCGCCCAAGTCTGCCACCGGCAGCCTGCTGGACGCGAATCGAACCACCTGCGCAACACCGGGCCCGGGCAGGTTGTTCCCGGCGGCCCGGTCACGGGGCGCCGGGCAGGCGCCTCAGGGGGTCCTGGCCAGCACCGAGTCGACCCGCGCGGCCAGCTCGCGGGGGCTGAACGGCTTGACGATGTAGTCGTCGGCGCCCGCCTCGAAGCCCTGGTCGATATCGGAGTCCTGAGCCCGGGCGGTGAGCATGATGATCGGCAGACCGGACAGGCCGTCGTCGCCGCGCAGCGCCCGGGCGGCGTCGAGGCCGCTCATCCCGGGCATCATCACGTCGAGGATGACCAGGTCGGGCTTCTGCGAGCGGCACGCCTCCACCGCCGCTGCCCCGTCGCCGACGGGGATCACCTCGTGGCCGCCGTGGCGCAGCTTGAAGACGACGAGCTCGCGGATGTCCGCGTCGTCGTCGGCGATGACGATCCTCGCCATGGCACAACCCCTCTGCGTGGTGCGGTCGCCACGAGCATAGTCAGCGTCGGCCCGTGCCCGCCGGGAAACGCCGAGCTCCCCGGCGGGACGCCACCTGCCTGCTCGCGGTCAGTCGTCCTTGTTGTTGACGCTCGGCGTGGTCTTCTGCACCTGCATCAGGAACTCGACGTTGGTGTGCGTCTTCTTCAGCCGCTCGAGCAGCAGCTCGAGAGCCTGCTGCCCGTCGAGGGCGGAGAGCACCCGGCGGAGCTTCCAGACGATGGCAAGCTCCTCCTTGCTCATCAGGAGCTCCTCGCGGCGGGTGCCGGACTGCACGGCGTCGATCGCCGGGAAGATCCGCTTGTCGGCGAAGTCGCGGCGCAGCCGGATCTCCATGTTGCCGGTGCCCTTGAACTCCTCGAAGATCACCTCGTCCATCTTCGAGCCGCTCTCGATCAGCGCGGTCGCGAGGATGGTGAGCGAGCCGCCGTCCTCGATGTTGCGCGCGGCGCCGAAGAACCTCTTCGGCGGGTAGAGCGCCGCGGAGTCGACACCACCGGAGAGGATCCGGCCCGACGCGGGTGCGGCGAGGTTGTAGGCACGACCCAGCCGGGTGATCCCGTCGAGGAGTACGACGACGTCGTGGCCGAGCTCGACCAGCCGCTTGGCCCGCTCGATCGCCAGCTCCGCCACGATCGTGTGGTCGCCGGCGGGGCGGTCGAACGTCGAGCTGATCACCTCGCCCTTGACCGAGCGCTCGAAGTCGGTGACCTCCTCCGGGCGCTCGTCCACCAGCACCACCATCAGGTGGCACTCGGGGTTGTTGGTGGTGATCGAGTTTGCGATCGACTGCATGATCATCGTCTTGCCGGCCTTGGCGGGCGAGACGATCAGGCCGCGCTGGCCCTTGCCGATCGGTGCGGCGATGTCGATGACCCGGCCGATCATGTTGGTCGGGCCGGTCTCCATCCGCAGCCGCTCGGACGGGTAGAGCGGGGTCAGCTTGCTGAACTCCACGCGCTGCTTGGCGGTCTCGGGGTCGGCGCCGTTGACGGTGTCGATCCGCACCAGCGGGTTGAACTTCTCGCGGCGCTCCCCCTCCCGGGGCTGCCGGACCTGTCCGGTGATCGCGTCGCCGCGGCGCAGCCCGTACTTGCGCACCATCGACAGGGAGACGTAAACGTCGTCGGCACCGGGCAGGTAGCCGCTGGTGCGCACGAAGGCGTAGTTGTCGAGCACATCGAGGATGCCGGCGCACGGGGTGAGCACGTCGTCCTCGAGGATCTGCAGGTCCGGCTCGTTGCGGCCGCCGCGGCTGGGCTGGCTCGTTCCCCGGTCACGCCCACGGCGACGCCGGTTGCGGCGGCTGCCGTCGTCGCCGCCACGGTTGTCGTTGCGGCTGTCCTGGCGGTTGTCGTTGTTGCGGTTGTCCTGCCGGTTGTCCTGGCGGTTGTCGTTGCTGCGGTCGTCCTGCCGGTTGCCCTGGTTGCGGTCGGCGTCGCGCTGGGTCTTGCGGTCTGCGCTGCGGTCGGCGTTGCGGTCGCGTGCCTCACCCGAGGCCTCGCGGTCTCCACGCGCGACCTGTCGCCGCTCCCCGCCCTCGGCGCGGTCCCGGTCACCGGTCCGGTCGGCCTGTTCCTTGCGCGCGCGCTGCTGCTGGGGCTGCTCGGCGCCCTGCCGCGCCTCGGGCACACGGCCTTGACCGCCTGCACCCGAGTCTTGAGTCGGGGCCTGGTCCGAGCCTCGGTCGGAGACCTGGGTCGTGTCTTGTGAGGAGCCCTGGCCGGG
>DATDNR010000201.1:0-8139 GCA_036518175.1 Marmoricola sp. | reverse complement strand
GGGTCACACCAACCTCCGAGAATCGTCAGTCGACCCCTGTGAAACCGACGCTAGCGGCGACCACCGACATCGCCGGGCAGCACCAGGCGACCGTCGACCCGCCGCGGGATGGCGTCGTAGTCATCCCGCAGCTCCTCGGGGAGCACCGAGGCCGGCGCGTTCTGCCAGACGAACGGGCGCAGGAAGCGCCGGATCGCGGTGACCCCGACCGAGGTGTGCTGGGAGTTGGTGGACGGCCACGGCCCGCCGTGGTGCTGCGCCCAGGAGACACGGACGCCGGTCGGGTAGCCGTTGTAGACCAGGCGTCCGACGCTGTGGCCGAGCTCGTGGGAGAGCAGCTCGGCAGCCTCGGTCTCGTCGTCCTCCACGTGCAGGGTGGCGGTCAGCGACGACGGCATCCGGCTGATGGCCTCACCGAGCTCGGCGGTGTCGTCGTACCGCGCGACGACGAGCAGCGGGCCGAAGCACTCCTCGCTCAGCTCGGCACTCATCTCGCCGGCGGTGGTGGTCAGCAGCATCGGAGCGGCGAGGAAGCCCTCGCCCGAGGGGTCCGGCGCGCGCGCCGCGAGCGTGGCACCGGCTTCGAGCAGCCGCTGCGAGATGGCGTCGTACGCCGAGGCGATGCGCTCGTTGAGCATCACGTGGCCCGCGGCCTCCTCGACGAGAGAGGTGAGCCGGTCGACGAGCTCGTCACCCTCGGCCCCGGAAGGCACGAACGCGACACCGGGCTTGGTGCACAGCTGGCCGCCGGAGCCGGTGACCGAGCCGAAGAGCCCCTTGGCGATCTCCTCGGTGCGGGCGCGCGCGGCGCCGCTGGTGATCACCAGCGGGTTGATGCTGCTCAGCTCGCCGTAGAACGGGATCGGGTCCTCGCGCTGGTTCACGATCTCCATCAGGGTGCGGCCGGTGGACAGCGCCCCGGTGAAGGAGACCGCGCGCACCAGCGGGTGCGAGATCAGCTTGCCGGCGGCGTCGAGGCCGAAGACCAGCGCGGTGCTGCCCTCGGGCGCGCCCGCCTTGGCCAGGCCGGACTCGATGGCCTCCTGGGAGTACAGCGAGGTCAGCGGGTGGGAGTCGTGCGCCTTGATCAGCACCGGGCAGCCCGCGGCGAGCGCGGAGGCGGTGTCGCCGCCGGCGACGGAGAAGGCGAAGGGGAAGTTCGAGGCGCCGAAGACCGCCACCGGCCCGATCGGCAGCAGCATCCGCCGCAGGTCCGGGCCGGGGCCGAGCGGGGTGTCCGCGGCGTGGTCGATGGCGGCCTCGAGGTAGCTGCCCTCGCGCAGCGCCTCGGCGAAGAGCCGGAACTGGAACGCCGACCGGGTCAGCTCGCCGTTGAGCCGCCCCTCGGGCAGCCCGCTCTCCTCCATCGCGGTGCGCACGAGGCGCTCGCGGTCGGCCTCGAGGGCGTCGGCGACCGCCTCCAGCAGCTGTGCCCGACGTTCGCGGCCGAGGGCGTGCAGCTCCTCGCCGGCCGCCTGGGCGCGGCGCACCAGCTCGTCGACCTGCGCCGGAGTGGTGTCCTCCAGCGCGGTCTCGGTGGTGGTGCCGGTCGCAGGGTTCGTCGTGGTGATCACGTGTGCTCCTTGCGTGGTTGGTTCGAGGTCCTTCGGTTCAGCCGAGCAGGCCGCGCCGGGCCAGGTTGGCCATCAGGTCGCGGAGGCCGTAGTCCCAGGGCGGGCAGTCACCGCAATGCTGCACCTCGTTGACAAGGCTGCCCAGCTGGGGCGCAGCGATGCGTACGACGTCACCCCGCCGGTGGGTGAATCCCTGGCCCTCGGTGCCGCGGTCGACGACCGGGGCGAAGAGGGTGCCGAGCATCAGCACCGCTCCGTCGGGGTAGTCGTGGCTGCGGAAGAGCTGCTCGACCAGCGCCCGCGGATGCCGGCTGATCTGCGACATCGGCGAGGAGTCGCTGAGGTGGAAGCCGTCCTCACCGTGCACGTCGAGCGTCACGGTGACCTGCTGCACGTCGTCCATCGTGAAGGTGTCGTCGAAGAGCCGGACGAACGGGCCGAGGGCGCACGAGGCGTTGTTGTCCTTCGCCTGCGGCAGCAGCAGCGCCGAGCGCCCCTCCACGTCGCGGAGGTTGACGTCGTTGCCGAGCGTGGCGCCGACGACCTGGCCGCGGGAGGAGACCACCAGCGCCACCTCCGGCTCGGGGTTGTTCCACGACGACGACGGTGGCACGCCGACCCGGGCCCAGCTGCCGACGGCCGCCAGCGTGGGCGCCTTGGTGAAGATCTCGGCGTCGGGGCCGATGCCGACCTCGAGGTACTGGCTCCACAGCCCCTGCTCGGCCAGGAAGGCCTTCAGCCGCTCGGCCTCCGGCGAGCCGGGCACGATGGCGGCCAGGTCGGCGCCGATCTCCGCGAGGATCTGGTCGCGCATCGCGGTGGCGGCGGCGAAGTCGCCGCGCACCCGCTCCTCGATGACCCGCTCGATCATCGAGACCGCGAAGGTGACGCCGGCGGCCTTCAGCGTCTGCAGGTCGACCGGCGCGAGCAGCCGGGGGCGGGCCGGGTCACCGGCGCGGGTGGCGTCGATCAGCTCGGCCAGCCCGGCGATCCGGCGGCCGGCGGCCTTGCGAGCCGCCTCAGCGGGCGCGGGCTCCTCGCACAGGTCCCGCACGGTCGGGTACGCCGCACTCAGCTCGTGCACCCCGTCGTCGAGCACCACGACCGGGCTCGGTCCGGCGACCTCGGGGTCCCACACCCGCCCGACGAGGGTGCCCGCGCAGCCGTCGGCGGGCAGGGTGGCCTCGACGGCCGCGAGGCGGTTGGTGAGCTCGGTGAGCTGGGGCATCGTCGTCATGGTCACAGCACCTTGCTCAGGAAGTTGCGGGTGCGCTCGTGCTGCGGGTCGCCGAAGACCTGCGCGGGGTCGCCCTGCTCGACGATCACGCCGCCGTCCATGAAGACCGCGCGGTCGGCGACCTCGCGGGCGAAGCCCATCTCGTGGGTCACCACCACCATGGTCATGCCCTCGCGGGCGAGGTCCTGCATCACCGAGAGCACCTCGCCGACGATCTCCGGGTCCAGCGCCGACGTGGGCTCGTCGAAGAGCATCACGACCGGGTCCATCGCCAGCGCCCGGGCGATCGCGACGCGCTGCTGCTGGCCACCGGAGAGGTTGGCGGGGTAGGCGTGCGTCTTGTCCTTCAGGCCCACCTTGTCGAGCAGCTCCAGGGCCTTGGCCCGCGCCTGCTCCTTGCCGATCCCGGCGACCTTGGTCGGGGCGAGCATCACGTTGTCGATCACCCTCAGGTGCGGGAAGAGGTTGAAGTGCTGGAAGACCATGCCGACCTCGCGGCGCACGGTGTTGATGTCGGTCTTGCGGTCGTTGACCAGGTGGCCGTTGACCGAGACCTCGCCGGAGGTGATCGTCTCCAGGCCGTTGAGGCAGCGCAGGAAGGTGCTCTTGCCGGAGCCGGAGGGCCCGATCAGGCAGACGACCTCCTGCTCCTCCACCCGGTAGTCGATGCCGCGCAGCACCTCGTGGGCGCCGTACTTCTTGTGCAGGTCCTTGACGATGATCATCTAGACGCCTTCCAGCTCCAGGGCGGCCGGGGTTTCCTCGGTGGTGATGGTCTTGCGGTCGGCGCTGCTGCGCTGCTCGTACCAGCGGCCCAGCCGGGCGACGCCGTAGCAGATGACGAGGTAGAACACCGCGACGACCGAGTAGGTCAGGATCGGGTTCGCGGTGAGGTTGCTGATGATCGTGCCGGCGTGGGTCAGCTCCACGAAGCCGATCACGGTGACCAGCGAGGAGTCCTTGATCAGTGCGATCAGGAAGCCGATCGCGGGCGGCACCACGATCCGCATGGCCTGCGGCAGCACGACGTAGCGCAGCTTCTTGAAGTAGCCCAGCCCGAGGGCCTCGGCCGCCTCCCACTGCCCCTTGGGCACGGCGTTGATGCTGCCGCGGAAGATCTCGGCCATGTAGGCGGCGGTGAAGACCGTCAGCGCGATCACCGCGGTCGCGAAGGCGGGCAGCGACAGCTCCGGGAAGATCAGCGGGATGCCGAAGTAGGCGAAGAACACGATGATGAGCAGCGGGATGCCGCGGATGAAGTAGACGTAGGCGGTGGCCAGCCAGCGGGCGATGCGGCTCGGGGAGGTGGCGGCCAGGCCGAGCACCATGCCGAGCAGCGTGCCGATGACTCCGGACGTCGCGCACAGCGCGATCGTCCACAGCGCACCGCGGGCCAGGGCCTCGAGGTCCTGCCAGCCGAACGACCTAAGCATGGCGCTTCACCCCCCAGCTGAAGAACATCGACTCGGCCAGCCGCGAGCCGAGCGCGAGGACGGCGGAGGTCAGGAAGTAGAGGATGCCGCCGACCGAGAGCACCTCGAAGGTCAGGTAGGTCTTGTTGTTGATGTTGAGGATCGAGTTCATCAGCTCGGGCAGGCCGATGATCGAGGCGATCGAGGAGGCCAGGAAGAGCAGGATGAACTGGTTGGTCAGCGCCGGGAAGACGTTGCGGGTGGCCGGCATGAAGATCACGTGCCGGAAGAGCACCGCCCGCCGCATGCCCAGCGCCTGCCCCGCCTCGATGAGCCCGTGCGGCACCGACTCGAAGCCGGCGCGGTAGATCTCGGCGGTGTAGGCCGCGTTGTTCAGCGTCAGCGCCACGATCCCGGCCCAGGTGGGGTCGAGGTTGACGCCGAGCTCGGGCAGGCCGAAGTAGATGAGGTAGAGCTGCACCAGCAGCGGGGTGTTGCGGAAGAGCCCGATGTAGCCGGAGCTCACCCGGGACAGCGGGGCGCTGCTGCTGGCCTTGCCCAGGTAGAACAGCACGCCGAGGGCGCTGCCCACCACCATCGCGATGATGCTGATGTAGATGCTGGTCCACAGCGCCGCGAGCATCTGGCCGAAGTAGGGCGCCAGGTCGCCGTAGTAGAAGGTCATGACGGGGTCCTCGTCACTGCCGGCGAGGGAGAGGGCACCGGGTCCTGCCCGGGGCCCTCCCCCACCGCCGTCGGGTCACTTCAGGTAGGCGGGCATCGGCTGGTGCAGCCACTTGCGGCTGGCCGCGTCGTTCTCGCCCGAGACGTTGTAGTTGCGGATGAAGTTGTTGAGGTAGGTCAGCCAGACCTGGTCGCCCTGCTGGACGCCCATGGCCATCAGCGACGGCTCGAGCACCGGCCCCTGCAGGATGCGCAGGTTGGAGTCCTTGCGCACCAGGTCGGGCACGATCACGTTGTTCTCGATCAGCGCGTCGACCTTGCCGCTCTTGAGCGCCTGCACGGAGTCGGCGAAGGTGTTGAACAGCGACGGCTGGGCCTTGGGGAAGTGGCTCTCCAGGATCTGCTCGCCGATGCTGCCGCGGCTGGCGGAGACGGTCTTGCCGGCGAGGTCGGCGTAGGACTTGATGCTGCTGTCCTTGGGCACCGCGATCAGCGTGCCGCCCGCGGCGTAGGGGATCGTGAACGCGACCTGCTGGGCGCGCTCGTCGGTGGCGGTGAACGACGCGATCATCACGTCGGCCTTGTCGGCCTGCAGCATCGGGATGCGGCTCTCGTTGCTCGCCGGCACGAACTGCACCTTGGCGCCGAGCGCCTTGCCGAGTGCCTTGGCGATGTCGATGTCGAAGCCCTGGTAGCTGCCGTCGGACTGGCGCACCCCCCAGGGCGCGGCCTCGGTCTGGACGCCGACGCGCAGGGTGTGGGACTTGAGCACGCGGGTCAGGTGGCTGTCGCTGACCGACCCCGAGGCGCTGCCCGACCCTCCGCCGGAGTCCGATCGGCTCATGCAGCCGGCGCTGAGCAGCGCCACGACCGCGATGACGATCGCCAGCATTGTCTTCCTGTGTCCCACCATGTCTGTCCTTCCGGGGGGTGAGTGGTTGAGGGGTGGTGTGGGGGTGGCTGTGGGTCAGCTCTCGGCGGGGGTCATGTGGGGCTCGGTGACCGCGGCGGCCTCGCCGATCTCCCGCCAGCCGGGTCCGTCCGGGAAGGTCCAGCGCTCCCGGGAGTCGGCCAGCATCTCCGCGCCGATGCCCGGCTGCTGGGGTGCCTGGTAGCGGCCGCCGACGATCCGCACCGGCTCGGCGAAGTGCTCGTGCAGGTGGTCGACGTACTCGATGAAGCGACCCTCCTGGCTGCCGGACACCGCGGCGTAGTCGAAGAAGGAGTAGTGCTGCACCAGCTCGCACAGCCCGACGCCGCCGGCGTGCGGGCAGACCGGCACGCCGAAGCGGGCGGCGAGGAGCAGGATCGCGAGGTTCTCGTTGATCCCGCCCACCCGGGTGGCGTCGAGCTGGAGCACGTCGATGGCGCCGGCCTCGAGCAGCTGCTTGAACATGATGCGGTTGTGCACCGCCTCGCCGGTGGCGACCCGGATCGGCGAGATGCCCTGGCGGATCGCGGCGTGGCCCAGGATGTCGTCGGTGCTGGTCGGCTCCTCGATCCAGTAGGGCTCGAAGTCGGCGAGCGCGTTCATCCACGAGATCGCGTCCGGCACGTCCCAGCGCTGGTTGGCGTCGATGGCCAGCGGCGTGCCGGGCAGCTCCTTGCGCACCAGCCCGAGGCGGCGGCGGTCGTCCTCCAGCGCTCCGCCGACCTTGAGCTTGATCATGCCGAAGCCGTCCTCGACGGCCTGCCGGCTGAGCCGGAGCAGCTTCTCGTCGCTGTAGCCCAGCCACCCCGGCGAGGTGGTGTACGCCGGGAAGCCGTCGGCCTGCAGCGAGGCGATCCGGTCGGCCTTGCCGTCGGCGCCGCGGCGCAGGATGTCGAGCGCCTCGTCGGGGGTCAGCGCGCTGCGCAGGTGGGTGAAGTCGACGACGTCGACGAGCTCCTCGGGGCGCATCCCGCTCAGCAGCAGCCACAGCGGCTTGCCCTCCCGGCGGGCGCGGATGTCCCACAGCGCGTTGACCAGGGCGCCGCAGGCCATCTGGGTGACGCCCTTCTCCGGGCCGAGCCAGCGCATCTGGGAGTCGTGGATCAGCCGCTTGGAGGCCTCGCCGAGGTTGTTGACCAGCTCGTCGGCGTCGCGGCCGACGAGGAGCCGGCCGTAGACGTCCATGGCGTGGGTGATGATCTCGTTGCCGCGGCCACAGGTGAAGACGAAGGCGTGGCCCTGCTCCCCGGTGTCGAGCGAGACGGTCACGTAGGCCGCGGAGTAGTCGGGGTCGACGTTGACCGCGTCGGAGCCGTCGTGCTCCAGCGAGGTCGGGAACCGGACATCCTGCGTGACGACAGAGGTGACGGTGGACACGGGGCCTATATCTCCTTCGGAAATCCTATAGGAATCCCGATCAACGTATGGTGCCCCGCGTCACAGGGTCAAGACCCCGCGCGGAAATTTCTCGGCATCCGACGTGTTCCGCCCGCGCTGGCGGGCGCCGGCGGCGCTCAGCCCCGCAGGGTCGGCTGGCGCTCGGCGAAGGCCCGGGAGGAGCGGCCGTAGGAGTTGCGGATGTGCTCGACCATCGCCTGCTCGGCCGCGGCGGGGTCGCAGTCGTGGATGGCCTGCACGATCCGGCGGTGCTCGGCGATGGTGCGCTCGCCGTTCGCGTCGACGGTGGCGAGCCGGAAGACGTGCAGGTGGCAGTGGGTCTGGGCGTACGCCGCCTGGACGACCTGGTTGCCGGTGGACTTCAGGATCGTGGCGTGGAAGCGGGTGTCGTGGCCGAGCAGGTCCTGGCGCACGTTGTCGCCCTGGGCCACCGCGGCGAAGGAGTCCAGCTCCTCCTCCAGCGCGGCCGCGGGGTTGGAGAGCCGGTCGGTGGCCGCGGCCCGGGCGGCCCAGGGCTCCACCAGCAGGCGGAACTCGAAGACCGAGCGCAGGCCGGCCAGGTCGAGCATCGGCGTCGTGCGGTAGCCCCGCCCGGGGGTGTAGACGAGCAGGTCGTCACCCTCGAGCCGCTGCAGCGCCTCGCGCACCGGCGTCTGGGAGACCCCGAGCTTGCGGGCCACCGCGTCGATGTTGATGCGCTCCCCCGGCGGGATCTCGCCGTCGAGGATCGGCATCCGCAGCGCGTGGTAGACACGGGTCACCGCTGCGCCGCCCTCGCCGTTTTCGGCCCTAGCCACCACTGACCCGCTCCCCTCGCCGCCGTTTCGTGCACGATCTGCTCGGAAAGCATACGATCCTGCCAAGTCAGGACTGCTCAGAGTGTGGCCCGTAGGTAACCGCGGA
>DATDNR010000200.1:0-5340 GCA_036518175.1 Marmoricola sp. | reverse complement strand
CTTGCGCGGCCGAGATCCGTTCCCCGGTGTCCAGGCCGGCCGCGGTCTCGGCGCCCAGCAGCGCGGCCAGGCTCATCGTCACCGTCACCGTGGCCGCGACGCCACCGGCGTTGGGGGTGCCCTGCCGGTCGCGGGTGCGGAGGTACTCGCAGAATGCCTGGCCCAGGCGCAACGGCCGCGCCACCGGGCCGGACACGCCATCAGCGCCATCAGCGCCATCCGCGTCGGCCGATCCGGTGGTGTCCCCGGTCGCGGCCCGGTGCCGGGGGGCGGCGATCGCCTCCAGGTGCTTGCGCAGCATCGCCCCCTCCAGCGCCGGGATCTTGAACCGGCCGTGCACCGAGCCGTGCCCGTCCGCGCTCATCGAGAACCGGGCCGTCTCCCGGGCCCGCCGCTCCTCCTGCTCCAGCAGCCGCCGCTCCACCTCCTCGGCGACCTCCGGCGCCAACACCTCCAGCACCCGCTGCCCCAGGATGCGCAGCGCCTTCGCGTCGTGCTCTGCCGCCAACACCACCAGGTCCTTCTCCGCCCGGTCACGCAGCTGCTCCTCGACCAGGTCGGGCGGCAGCGCATCGACGGCGTCGGTGATCACCCGGGCCTGTGCCACGAGCAGATCTCCGGCCGCCAGCGCCTCACGCACCGACCGGTGTCGGTCCGCCTCCAGGGTCCTCGCCAGCCTCATCGCCGACCGGGCGGCCGGCTGCGTCATCCGGGTCTGGTGGGCCCACCACGCCGCGGTGTTCGCCGCACCGACCGGATCACCGACCTGCGCCCGGTCGGCCTCCGCAGCGACCGCGAGCTCGACCGCCGCCAGCCGCGCCTTGAGCCGGGTCAGCTCCGGCAACAGCTCGGTCAGCTCCGACGGCGTCAGCGTCCAGGCCCGCCCTGCATCGGTCGCGTCGAGCACCGCCCTCAGCTGCCCGACAAGGCAGAGCAGCGGATGCCGCTGACTGCTGGTGGATGGTCCCGAGTCCATGAACTGACGCTAGACGTGACCACCGACAATCCGCGTCGGCGTCGGCACCGTCCCGGGGACCTACCCCTGCACCTGGGCAGCCGGCGCCATCGCACTGACGAGCTCGTACGCCGCGTGCGAGGCGGCGATGCCGGTGATCTCGGCGTGGTCGTACGCCGGCGCCACCTCGACGATGTCGGCGCCGACGAGGTTCAGCTCGCGGAACGCCCGCAGCATGTTCAGCAGCTCACGGCTGGTGAGCCCGCCGGCCTCGGGGGTGCCGGTGCCCGGCGCGAAGGCCGGGTCGAGCACGTCGATGTCGAGGGAGACGTAGGTCGGCCGGTCACCGACCCGCGCGCGGATGCGCTCGACCACGCCGCGCCAGCCGAGGTCGTCCATCTCGTGCGAGCCGACGACCTGGAAGCCGAGGACCTGGTCGTCGGCGAGGTCGTGCGCCCCGTACAGCGGGCCGCGGATGCCGACGTGGATGCTGCCGGTCCTGTCGATCAGCCCTTCCTCGCTGGCCCGCCGGAACGGGGTGCCGTGCGTGATCGGGGCACCGAAGTAGGTGTCCCAGGTGTCCAGGTGGGCATCGAAGTGCACCACGGCGATCGGCCCGTGCATCTCGTGCATCACGCGCAGCAGCGGCAGCGCGATGGTGTGGTCGCCGCCGATGGTCACCAGCCGGTTGCTGGCGTCGAGGACGGAGCGTGCCCCGGCCTCGACCTGGCCGATGGCCTCGTCGATCGAGAAGGGGTTCACCGCGACGTCGCCGGCATCCGCCACCTGTTGCACGGCGAACGGCTCCACGTCCTGCACCGGGTTGTAGTTGCGCAGCAGCTTCGAGGCCGCGCGGACGTGGGCGGGTCCGAACCGGGCCCCGGGGCGGTAGCTGACTCCGGAGTCGAACGGCACGCCGAGCAGGGCGACGTCGCACCGGGTCACCTCGTCGAGACGCGGCAGGCGCGCGAAGGTCGGCGGCCCGGCGAACCGGGGGATCTTCGTCGCATCGACGGGGCCACGAGGGCTCGAGGCAGACATGGTTCACCGTGCTTTCGTCCGATGTCGCTGGCTCGGTCAGGGGATCCAGTAACTCATGACACGACGGGGGGCCAGCGGTCGGCCCACGGTGCCAGTCGCTCCACCGCGGCGGCCACCTGCAGCACGCGGGCGTCGGCCCAGCGGGACCCGATCACCTGCAGGCCGACAGGCAGGCCGGAGTCGTCGAAACCCGTCGGCACCGCACACGCGGGCTGCCCGGTCAGGTTGGCCGGCAGCGCCAGCGCACACCAGTCGTCGAAGAACGGGTCCACGGGCACGCCGTCGATGCTCGCCGGCGAGGCCACGTCGGTGCCGAACGCGGGCAGCGGCATCGAGGGTGCGAGCAGCACGTCGTGGTCGGTGAAGAACGCGTCCCAGGCCAGCCGGTACCGACGACGCCGCTCCAGCGCGTCGAGGTAGTCGCGGGCGCTGGCGGCACGCCCTGCCTCGATGATCCCGCGGGTGACCGGATCGATCAGCTCCGGCGACTTCTCGAGCAGCGCCCCCTCGGAGGCGAACCCTTCGGGCAGGGCGATGTCGTTCCAGAGCTCGGTGGGGTACGGCGACGCCGGGAACGCCTCCTCGACGCGGGCACCGTCCTCGACGAGCCGGTCGACCACGACCCGGAACGCCCGCCGCACCGAGTGCTCGACGGGCGCCCAGCCGAGGTCCTCGGAGACGGCGACCCGCAGCCGTGACCAGTCGACCGGCTCGGAGACGGCGGCTCGGAGGTCCCCGACGGCCACCGGGTAGCTCAGGTCGTCCTCGGGCGCGGCACCGGCCATCACGTCGAGGGCGAGGGCCGCGTCGCGCACCGTGCGGGTCAGCGGCCCGTCGACCGAGAGGCTCGGCCAGCCGCGGAAACCGGGGAGCTTGGGCACCAGCCCGAAGGTCGGCTTGTGCCCGACGACACCGCAGAACGCGGCCGGGATGCGGATGGAGCCGCCGCCGTCGGTGCCGAGGCCCAGTGGCGCGGCGCCGTACGCCACGGATGCTCCCGCGCCCCCGCTCGACCCGCCGGGAGTGCGGGACAGGTCCCAGGGGTTGCGGGTCAGGCCGAAGACCGCGTTGTCGGTGTAGCCGCGGTAGCAGAACTCCGGGTTGTTGGTCTTGCCGACGACGATCGCGCCCGCCGCCCGGAGCCGGGCGACCGGGACGGCGTCGACGTCGGGGACGAAGTCACGCAGTGCGGCAGAACCGTTGGTGGCCGGCTGCCCGGCCAGCCAGACGTGGTCCTTGACCGACACCGGCACGCCGTGCAGGGGCGGCAGCTCGTCCCGGTCCACGCTGGCGCGTCGGGCGTCCGCTGCGCGCGCCTGCTCCAGAGCCTGGTCCGCGAGCACGACGGTGAACGCGTTGACCTCCGCGTCGACCTGCTCGATGCGTTCGACGCAGGCTGCGACGGCCTCCTCGGCGCCGAGCTCACCGGAGCGCACGGCCTCGGCGCAGGCCCAGGCGTCCCGCCAGGGAGCCTCGCTCACGACGGGCGCGGGTGGCCGGGTTCGGGCCGCTGGTGGTGCTCGGCCTCGTACTCCAGCTCGTCACGCTCGCGGTTGGCGAGCGCGGCCTCCGCCTCGACGTCGAGGTTGCGGCACAGCGCCCAGTAGAGGATGCCGGAGACCGGGAGCCCGATGAACAGCGAGAAGTCCGCGCCGTGGGCGGCGTTCGCGACCGGCCCGGTGTAGATGCCGGTGCTGAAGAACGGGATCATCGCGGCGAACCCGATCAGGTAGGAGGCGATGCCCCGCCAGCCCCAGCGGCCGTAGATCCCCTTGGGGTTGAAGATCTCCTCGATCGCGTAGTGGCCGTGGCGGACGATGAAGTAGTCCACCAGGTTGACCGCGGTCCACGGGATGAAGAAGTAGAGCACCAGCAGCAGGAAGTTCTCGAAGTTGGCGAGGAAGCTGGCACTCGCCACGAACGCCCCGACGAGGGAGATCGCCGCGGTCACGCCGATCGTCACGATCCGGACGCGCAGCGTCGGCTCCACGCGCTTGAAGGAGTCGGTGGCGCTGATCACGGTGAGCGAGCCGCCGTACATGTTCAGGGCTGTCACCGAGACCAGGCCCAGCGCCGAGAAGATCAGGATGATCGCGCCGAACCCGCCGAAGACCTGGTCGCCGGCGTCGTGCAGCGCCGTGATCGCGTCGAACTTCTCGCCCACCCAGGCGGCGAGCCCGGAACCGATCGCCATGATCCAGATCGCGCCGAGACCGGAGCCGCCGTAGGTCCAGTAGAACGTCTTGCGCACGGTGACGTCCGGTGGCAGGTAGCGGGAGTAGTCCGAGACGTAGATCGCCCAGCTGATCTGGTAGCCCGCGACCACCGAGAACTGCAGCAGGAAGGGCGCCAGGTCGAAGTTGGCCAGGTCGAACGAGCCCGCCGGGTAGGGCAGCGTGAACATGACGATGGTGAGGATCCCGAAGAGCACCAGGAAGCCGTAGGTCAGTCCGCGCTCCATCCGGTGGATGGCGTCATAGCCGGCGACGGCGGCGAGCAGCGCCAGCACCGTGGCGACGACGATCCACAGCTTGGTGCCGAGGCCCGCAACGGTGGCGTGCATAGAGTCCGCGGCGAGGATCGTGTTGAAGATGTTGAACCCGGCGTACTGCAGGTAGGCGAAGAGCCACACGAGGATCGCGCCGACGTACCCGAACTGCGGCCGCGACTGGATCATCTGCGGCAGGCCCAGCTGCGGTCCTTGCGCGGAGTGGGCGGCCATGAAGAAGGTGCCGACGAGTACGCCGAGCACGATCGCGATCAGCGACCAGATCAGGTTCCCCCCGGTCGTCACGCCGAGCACGCCGACGGCCAGGGTCGCGATCTGGGCGTTGCTCATGAACCACAGCGGTCCGAGGTGCCAGAGCTTGCCGTGCCGCTCGTGCAGGGGGACGTAGTCGATGGACCGGACCTCGAGGCCGCCGCGGCGCTCGCTTCCGGAGGAAGGTGCTTCGTTCGATGTGGCAGACATGCCGGCCTCCCAGCCCTGGGGCGGATCCGCGCCGGACCCGACTGATTCTTACCCGACCCGCCGCCCGCGACAACCCTCACCGCTCGGGCGGTCTCCACCATGGCCCTGGCCCTGGAGAAGTCGGGCTCGACCACCTGGCGCAGCACCATCAGAGTCTCGATGGGTATTCCACTCCGTGTTGGTCAGGGTGAGGATGCCAGACGCGTCGTGTGCTCGGTGCGGACGAAGCATCTTCCCGCGTGCCCCGGTTGGTCGTACCGTCAGCACAGGGCCGTGCGGCCCCGACAGCCCGACGGGGGAGACCATGTCCGGTGCACCCAAGCAGCTCATCGCCCTCCTCATGCTCGGCGTGCTCGCCGCGGTCATCCCGTCG
>DATDNR010000199.1:0-3345 GCA_036518175.1 Marmoricola sp. | reverse complement strand
TCGCTGTCGCACCTGGTCGGCGGCGGAGGTCGCGACGAGCAGGCTGACCCGCCGGCGACGCAGCGCCCGCACGTCCTCCACACCGTCGAGCCCGCGCAGCTGCTCCAACTGCGCCTCCTGCGCGTGCACGGCCGCGGCGCGAGCCTCCAGGTAGTCCCGCCCGGAGTCACCGGGTGGCGCCGACGGCACGTCCGGCTCCGGCAGGTGCACGATGAGCTCCACCCTGCCCTGAAGCGCGTGGAGCAACGCGTGCCACTCCTCGTGGTGCTCCTCGACGAGGTCGTGCAGCGCTTCGCGGTCGGGCACGACGGAGCCGTAACGCATCGGCAGCACGGTGAGCTCGCCCGCGACATCGTCCGCCAGTTCGCGCAGGGCCTGTCCGAAGGCGAGCACGGCCTGGGCGTCAGGGGGCGGAGGATCCGCCTGCTCGCGGTGGAGCACGGCCAGGCCCCGGGCGTCGTACCTGCGCAGGCCGGCTCGCTGCGCAGCACCGCCGAGGCCGTCGCTGCTCGCCGCGACCGCGTGCAGCACGATCATGGTCGGGGCCGGCGCCCGTGCAGGGCGGGCACCTCGTGTGCCGGGGCGAGGACCAGGCGCAGGCCGAGGTAGACGAGGTCGACTCCCGCGAGCGACAGCACGATGTCGCCGCCGATGACCACGCCCCCGCCGATGAGCCGGTCGACCAGGTCAACCAGCGCGACGTCCTCGGTGACCGGTGTCTCGATGGTCATCGTCCCTCCGTCGGGCCGGGGTCGTCCGCGGCGCCGTTGCCGTCGGCAGCGGGCGCCGCGAAGTTGTACGGCGGCCACGGGCCGCTGATCTCCATCACCATGCCAGCCGGCTCCAACAGGCCGCGGCTGACCTCGTCCGCGCGGGCGAAGAACTGCTGTTGTGCCTCCTTGGCGACGAGGTGGGCGCTGTTGAGCAGCATCGGGTCCTCCCGCCCGCTCAGCGCACGGTCCTGCGGGCGGTTCAACACACTGTCGGTGGAGACCTGCGCCAGACCGGCATAGGCCTCGGTCAGCAGCCGCTGACGCTCTTCGCGGGCGGCGTCGCGCCCGGCGACCTGGGCCTTGCGCTGCATCAGGTAGTCCCGGCCCGAGGTCGCCTCCGGCGCCTCCTCCGCAGTGTCCTCCACCAGGTGCACGTGCACACCCCACTCGTCATGGCCGGCGACGAACTGCAGCCGCCGCGTCAGCGGCTCCTCCTGGCCGCCGAGGAGGCCCTGCAGCTCGGCGTCGTCGCGGTAGATCCCCGGCAGTCGCAGAGGCAGCACGTCGGTCGCCGCGGCGACCGCCTGGAGCACCTCGTGGTGTCCACGCGCGACCGGTTCCAGCCAGTCGGGGTCCTCCGCGTGCTCCCGCCAGGCCGCCTCGCCGAAGCCCTCCTCGGGGAGGTCACCGACCACCACGGCGAGCTCACCGAGAGCCAGCAGGCGCACCGGTGTCCCGGCGATCCCGGTCGGGGGGACCACCTTGTGCTCGGGGACGTCGAGGACGACCGCCGGCGCCACGCCGTACGCATGGACCACGTGGCCCTCAGCCACGTCGGGTCTCCTCCCCCTCCCGCTGCCGCTCCGGCTGTCCCTCGAGCTGCTGCTCCTGGCCGTCCGACCCGAGACGACGTTCGAGGGCCTCGACGCGTTGCTGCAGCTCGAGCTCGCGGTCGCTGGCGCCCGAGTCGTCGCCCTCCTCGAGGTTCGTGACGAACGGGTCGCCCTCCCACCAGTTGATGCCCATCTCGCGGGCGCGGTCGACCGAGGCGATCATCAGTCGCAGCTTGATGGTGAGCAGCTCGATGTCGAGCAGGCGCACCTGGATGTCGCCGACGATCACGATGCCCTTGTCCAGGACGCGCTCGAGCACGTCGGCCAGGCTCTCCGGGCGAGGAGTGCGGTTGCCGACGAAGACCGGGCCCTGCGAGCGGGAGACCGGCCCCTCGGGCGACTGGGTCATCTCAGTCCTCCACCTGCGCCCGCAGGTAGCGGCGCACGCGGTGGTAGCCGGTGAGCTCGCCGTCGGTGTCGACGGTGACCTCGTAGGTGGCCAGCACGTCGGTCGTCTCCGGCACCCGACCGATCTCGAGCACCTCCACCTCGACCACCCAGCCGTCGCCGTCCTTGTGCACGCCGACCACGCCCTCGGCCGGGCATCCGACGAGGGACTCGAGCTCCTTGAGCGTGCGCTGCGCCATCTTCGACAGCGACTCAGCCATGCCACTCCCCTCCGGCCAGCAGCCGCTGCACGAGCTGTTCCTCGAGTCGGTCGGCCTCCTCCTCGTCGATCGTTCCGGCCTCCCGCTGCGCGTCGAGGTCGTCCAGTGCCTGCTGGATCGCGGCAGGGTCGGACCACTGCCGCTCCGCCTCGGAACGCACCTGCTCGGCCACCCAGGCGACGCCGCGCACCGGGGCGAGCGGCCAGGTGACCAGCGCTGAGATCAGGCCCACGCCAGCTCCCCGGACGCCACCGGCTCCAGGAAGGAGTACGGCGGCTGCGGCCCGACGTAGCGCACCCGCGCTCGCGCGCCGAGCTCGTCGGTGAGCAGCGTGACCGCCTCGTCCATCGCCGTGTGGTCGTCGCGGTCGACGAGCACGGCGACACTGGTCACCGCATGGGCGCCTCGGGCCTCGTTCTCCGCGACCGCCTTGGCGTGCGGAGCCAGCCGGTCGAGGACCAGCGCGGCATCCTGCTCCTGCAGGTCCTGCAGGGCGGCCGCGACCGTCTCACCGAGCCGCACCCGGTCGCCCTCGCCGCCCGCTCCGCTGCGCACGTGGTCGCGCAGCGCGACCAGTCCGGGGTCCCGCAGCAGCACTTCCCGCAGCGCCGCCTCCTCGTGGTGAGTGACGTCGACGGTCAGCTGCACCACGTCGGAGAAGGCTTCGAGCAGGGCGACCAGGTCGTCGTGCTGGGCGTCGAGGACATCCCGGCGTACCGCGTCGTCGGCGGGTGCCAGCGTGCCGAACTGCACCGGGATCACCGGAAGCTCCGCTGCCAGCGTCTCCAGCACGTGCGCGTGCGAGAGCAGGTCGTCCCGGCCGACGGGGGCGTCCTCCTCGACGTCACTGACCACTGCACGCAGGTCGCGGCCCGCGACGAAGCGCACAGGACCGCCACGCCGGCCGGTGCCGACGTCCGGCTCGTCACCGGCCGCCGGCACCACGCCGTAGAGGTGCACCGCCACGGTCACTCCTCCTCGTCCTCCTCACGGCGCCGACGTTGCTGGCTGCGCTTGCGGGTCTGCCCGGAGCTGCGACCCGACGACTGCTTGGACTCCCGGGACTCCTTCTCCCCATCGTCCTCCTCGTCACCGTCGGAGAAGAACCCCTCCAGCTTCTCCTTGGCGCCC
>DATDNR010000198.1:0-5102 GCA_036518175.1 Marmoricola sp. | reverse complement strand
TGGGTTTAGAACGTCGTGAGACAGTTCGGTCCCTATCCGCCGCGCGCGCAGGAAACTTGAGAAAGGCTGTCCCTAGTACGAGAGGACCGGGATGGACGAACCTCTGGTGTGCCAGTTGTTCTGCCAAGAGCACGGCTGGTTGGCTACGTTCGGAAGTGATAACCGCTGAAAGCATCTAAGCGGGAAGCACGTTTCAAGATGAGGTTTCCCACCGGGTAACCGGGTAAGGCCCCCAGTAGACGACTGGGTTGATAGGCCGGAGGTGTACAGCAGTAATGCCCAGCCGACCGGTACTAATAGGCCGAGGGCTTGTCCCTCAAAGATGTTGCGCGTCCACTGTGTGGTTCCCGAGTTACGGTCGGGAGCCGAGCTTCGGCTGATAACTCCATAGAGTTTCGGCGACCATAGCGAAAGGGAAATACCCGGTCCCATTCCGAACCCGGAAGTCAAGCCTTTCAGCGCCGATGGTACTGCAACCGGGAGGTTGTGGGAGAGTAGGACGTCGCCGGACATACCTTTGGGTGAGGGCCGCTCCGTTTCCGGAGCGGCCCTCACGCCGTTTTGTCCGCGCGCTAGCACGAAGGAGAGCTTTTCTCGTGGCCCAGGAAGGCAGCAGGCCTCCCCGGCGGGGCAAGCCGGCGGCGGGCGGTCGAGGCAGGCAGGGAGGCCGCCCCCAGCAAGGGAGCAACAGGGGTGGTCCCCACGACCGCGGCGCGCGGCGCCCGCAGGCGAGGACCCAGGCATCGCGCAGCGAGGAGCAGCGCCGCTACGACGGCCCCGCGCTGCCCGAGCACATCACCGGACGTGAGCTGGACCGTTCCGTCCGCGCGCAGTTGAAGTCACTGCCCGAGAAGCTGGCCCTCCGCGTGGCGCGCCACCTCGCAGCCGCCGGAGAGCTCATCGACAGCGATCCGCGGCAGGCCTACGAGCACACCCTCGCGGCGCGGGCTCGGGCCAGTCGCCTGGCGGTCGTGCGCGAGGCGGTGGGTGAGGCCGCCTATGCCGCCGGCGAGTACGCAGAGGCGCTCGCGGAGCTGCGCGCCGCCAAGCGGATGAACGGCGCCTGGGACTACGTGGCGATCATGGCCGACTGCGAGCGGGCCCTCGGCCGGCCCGATCGCGCCCTGAAGATCGTGCGGAGCGCGCCGGTGGAGGACCTGGCGCCCGCGCTGCGCGCCGAGCTCACCATCGTCGAGGCAGGCGCCCGGCGTGACCGTGGCGAGCTCGACGCGGCGTTGCGGACCCTGGAGCAGGCCCCGCTGCACTCGCGGGCGCGCGCCCCGTGGGTGGCTCGGTTGCGCTACGCCTACGCCGACACGCTGCTGGCGGCAGAGCGGCGTGAGGATGCACTGGCCTGGTTCCACCGCACCGAAGCGGTCGATCCCGAGCGCGCCACCGACGCCGCGGAGCGCGCCGCCGAGATCGAGCGCGGCGGCTGAGGACACGCCGACGGCAGGGCCCGGTCGAGCGTCCGCCGGAGATCCACAGCCCGGCCGGGGAGGCCAGCGGTCCACAGCCCGGCCTGACCCCCACGCACGCGAGGGCGCCTCGCGGCACGCTGTGCGCAGGAGGTGGTCCGACGTGGACGACGAAGCCCAGGCCAACGACGTGTTCCTGCGAGGCCGGATCAGCACGGCCCCGACCGTCCGCTCGCTGCCCAGTGGGGACTCGGTGCTGACCTTCCGGCTCGTGGTGCGGCGGGAGCAGCCGTCCCCGATGACCCGGGAGTCGCGGCAGGTGTCCGACTGGGTGGACTGCTCGGTCTGGGGCGGGCGGGTGCGTGCCAGTGCCACCGGGTGGTGCGAGGGCGACGAGGTGAGTGTCCGTGGCGCCCTGCGGCGGCGCTTCTACCGGACGCCGGCAGGGTCCGCGACCCGCCTCGAGGTGGAGGTGCTCTCGGGCAAGCGCCTCCGACGCGCCGGGGTGGGTGCGTCACAATCGGTACGTGCTCAAGCCCGCTGACCGTCCGCTGTGCGAGATCCACGATCTGGCCGTCCTCGACCTCGACGGAGTGGTCTACGTCGGCCGCCGTGCCGTGCCCGGAGCCGTCCGGGCCCTGCGGCAGGCTCAGGAGGCCGGGATGAAGCTCGGCTTCGTCACCAACAACGCAGCGCGCCCCCCGGACGCCGTTGCCGAGCACCTGCGCAGCCTCGGTGTTCCGGCGGAGGCGGCGGACGTCGTCACCAGTGCCCAGGCCGCCGCCCGAGTGGTCTCGGAGCTGGTCCCCCGAGGCAGCACCGTGTTCCTGGTCGGCGGCGACGGCCTGGACGAAGCACTCCGCGACAGGGGACTGCGCCCGGTCACCGAACCGGAGGAAGGGGTGGCCGCGGTGGTCCAGGGCTTCTCGCCCACGATGCCGTGGCAGCGGGTCGTCGACGGCGCCATGCTCGTGGCCCAGGGGCTGCCCTGGGTGGCGAGCAACACCGACATGAGCCTGCCCACCGAACGTGGCCTGGGCCCGGGCAACGGCACCCTGGTCGACCTGGTGGCCCGGTTCGCACACCGTTCGCCGGAGGTTGCCGGCAAGCCGCACGCCGCGTTGTTCGAGGAGACGCTGGACCGGGTCGGCGGTGACCGGCCGCTCTTCGTCGGTGACCGCCTCGACACCGACATCGCCGGCGCCGTCGCCATCGGCTGGGACAGCCTGCTGGTGATGACGGGCGTGACCCGGCTGGAGGAGCTCGTCGCCGCGCCGCCGGAGCAGCGGCCGACCTATCTCGCTCCCGACCTCGGCGGCCTCCTCGCCGGCCAGCCGGGGGTCGCGGCGACAGCCGACGAAGGCCACCGGGTCGAGCTGGGTGGCTGGACCACGCAGGTCGAGGACGGCCAGCTCTCGAGCTGTGGCCGGGGCTCGGCCGCAGACTGGTGGCGTGCGGTTGCGGTGACCGCCTGGAGCCACCTCGATGCTGCCGGGACCGTCGTCGACACCACCGGGGTCCGGCCTCCCGGGTAGCCTCGGCCCATGACCGAGGACGACCACGCGGCGGCAGCCGGCGGGCACACCGGAGAGCACACCGGCGGGCACACCGGCGGGCACACCGGCGAGCACACCGGCGAGCACACCGGCGGGCACGCCGACGGGCATCCCGCGGTCGACGAGGTGCTCCGCGCCCTGCAGCAGCTCGACGACCGGCCCGTCGAGGAGCACGTGCCGGTCTTCGAGAAGGCCCACGAGGCGCTGCGTCGTACCCTCGCGTCCGCTGACGTCGAGCCCGCGGACGATCCCGACGAGGGCAGGGCCGCGGGCGCCGGGGACGGCCCCGGCCGGGGCTAGCCGATGCCGCCCAGGCGCCTGCGCCTCGACGCCGAGCTGGTCAGGCGGGGCCTGGCCAGGTCCCGCGAACACGCCGGCGAGCTGATCGCCGCGGGGCAGGTCACCGTGAACGGCGGGCGTGCCGGCAAGCCCGCCACCGGGGTGACGGTGGACGCAGCCATCGTGGTGCGGGAGGACCCCGCCCGACCGCAGTACGCGAGCCGGGGCGGACACAAGCTCGCGGGAGCGCTGGCCGCCTTCGTGCCGCAGGGGCTGCGCGTCCAGGGACGCCGCGTGCTCGATGCCGGAGCGTCCACCGGTGGTTTCACCGACGTGCTGCTGCGCCACGGTGCCCGGGAGGTCGTCGCCGTCGACGTGGGCTACGGCCAGCTCGCCTGGTCGCTGCGCTCCGATCCCCGCGTGCGGGTGCACGATCGCACGAACGTCCGCGACCTGACCGTCGAGATGGTCGGAGGACCGGTCGACCTGGTGGTCGGTGACCTGTCCTTCATCTCGCTCGGCCTGGTGCTCGACGCGCTGATCGGCGTGCTCGACCCGGACGGGGACCTCGTGCCGATGGTCAAGCCGCAGTTCGAGGTCGGCAAGGAGCGCCTCGGCAAGGGGGGCGTGGTGCGTGACCCGGAGCTGCGCGCCGAGGCCGTGGAGCGCGTGGCGCAACAGGCTGCGGCGAGGGGCTGGGGAGCCCGAGCCGTGACCACCAGCTCGCTGCCCGGGCCGGCGGGCAACGTGGAGTTCTTCCTCTGGCTGCGCCGGGGCCCGGCCGAGGTGACCGAGGAGCAGATCCGCGCCGAGGCGCGCCGCCCGACCGGGGTGGGGGAGCCGGATGAGAAGGTGGGCCGGTGAGCACCCCAGCGACGTCGCGGCGGATCCTGCTGCTGACCCACACCGGGCGCGAGGAGGCCCGGGTGGTGGCACAGCAGGTCGTCGACTCCCTGCGTGCCCACGGCCTGGTGGTGCGACTGCTCGCCGACGAGGCCGAGGAGATCGAGCGCGCGGGATGCCCGGGCGTCGAGCTGGCCGAGGACGCCTCTCCGGAGGCGGCGAACGACTGCGAGCTCGCCGTGGTGATCGGCGGTGACGGCACCATCCTGCGGGCCGCCGAGCTCACGCACGCCGCGGGCACACCGCTGCTGGGCGTCAACCTGGGTCACGTGGGCTTCCTCGCCGAGGCCGAGAGCGAGGACGTCGAGCTGACCATCGACGCGATCGTGCAGCGCCGCTACACCGAGGAGGACCGGCTCACCATCGACGTGTCGGTCTATCGCGACAAGGAGCTGCTCGCCCAGACCTGGGCGCTCAACGAGGCCAGCGTCGAGAAGGCCGCCCGGCAGCGGATGCTCGAGGTGGTCGTGGAGGTCGACGGCCGGCCCTTGAGCCGGTTCGGCTGCGACGGGGTGGTGTGCGCCACTCCCACCGGGTCCACCGCCTACAACTTCAGCGCCGGAGGACCCGTCGTCTGGCCCAGCGTCGAGGCCCTGCTGATGGTCCCGATCAGCGCGCACGCGCTCTTCTCCCGCCCGATGGTGGTCGGGCCCTCCTCCGTGCTGGCGGTGGAGGTCCTGGCCCAGACCCAGGGGGCCGGCGTGCTGTGGTGCGACGGCAGGCGGACCGTCGAGCTCCCGCCGGGGGCGCGCATCGAGGTGCGCCGCGGACGCCGTCCGGTGCGGCTCGCACGGCTCCACGAGGCGCCGTTCACCGACCGGCTGGTGGCCAAGTTCGGCCTCCCGGTCAGCGGCTGGCGGGGCGCGGCGGAGCGGCGCCGCCGCAACGGCAACCCGATCGTGCGACCAGGGGAGGCGTGATGCTCGAGGAGCTCCGGATCAGCTCG
>DATDNR010000197.1:0-5442 GCA_036518175.1 Marmoricola sp. | reverse complement strand
TGCACCAGGCGGTCGCCGGCCGGGTGCACGGCGCGCTCGACCGGGTCGTCCGTGGAGCCCGCGGCCCGCACCAGGTGCACGACGGCATCGCCGCCAGCGTCTACGCGAGCGTGGGCCTCGGCCTGCGCGCCGGCGCCCAGGGGCTGCGGGTCGCCGACCGGGCGGCGGAGCGGGCGGGGCTCGGTCCCAGGCTCGAGGAGACCTCGAGCGGCCGCTTCCTGCTCGCGACCGTGAACGGACTGATCGGGGACCGGCTCCGGGAGGAGTCGCCCGAGCACTTCTACGACATGGCCGTCCGCGTCGACGGCCGCGACCTGCCGCTCGAGGCCGACGGCATCGCCGCCGCCTACCCGCAGGCGACCGAGGCCCTCGTGGTCTTCGTGCACGGGCTCGCCGAGAGTGAGGCGGTCTGGCAGCGGCGGGTGCGCCCCCGCCGCGAGGAGGTCGTGCCCGGTTACGGCGACCGGCTGCGCGAGGACGGCTGGAGCCCGGTGCAGGTGAGGGTGAACACCGGCCTGCCGATCCGGGAGAACGGCGTCGCCCTGGCCTCGCTGCTCGACCGGCTCGTCGGCGCATGGCCGGTGGCGGTACACCGCATCGCCCTCGTCGGCCACTCCATGGGCGGGCTGATCCTGCGCGCCGCATCCGCGGTCGAGACCGAGGCCGACTGGACCCGACGCGTCACCGACGTGGTCACGCTGGGCACCCCTCACCTGGGAGCGCCCCTGGAGCGCCTCGCCCACGCCGGCGCCCGGGCGCTGGGCCGCTTCCCCGAGTCTGCGCCGTTCGGCCGGATCCTGGAGTTCCGCTCGCCCGGCATCCTGGACCTGAGGCACGGGCTCGCCGCCGATGTGCAGAACCTGCCGCACGCCCGCTACCACCTGGTCGCCGGCACGCTCACCCGGTCGCCTCGCAACCCGCTGGCCGAGACGGTGGGCGACCTGCTGGTGCCCTACTCCTCGGCGATCGGGCGACCGCGCCGCGGGGAGCCGATGTTCCCCGGCGCGGACGTGCTGCACGTGCCGCACGCCGGCCACTTCGACCTGCTCAACCACGACCTCGTCCACGAGGCCCTGCGCGCCTGGCTCCGCCAGGACCCCGCGGACCGGCCCAGCACCCAGGAGGAAGCCCGATGACGACCACCGCCCCCGAGGCACTGAGCGCCAGCACCGAGATCGCGGCACCCGTGGACCGGGTGTGGGCGGTGCTCTCCGACCTGCGGCGGATGCCGGAGTTCAGCCCCGAGCTGCGCAAGGTCATCCCGCTGGGGCGTCGTACCTCCGGGGTGGGCACCCGCATCCTGGGCATCAACCGTCGCGGACTCGCGGTGTGGCCGACCACCTCCCGGGTGACCCGGTGGGAGCCCGGCCGGGCGGTGGCCTGGCGGACGCGGGAGAGCGGCGCCACCTGGGTCTACGAGCTGGAGGCCACGCCGACCGGGGGCACCCGGGTGACCTCGCGCCGGGTGCTCAGCGGGTACAGCGCGGGCACGACGCTGCTGGCCCCGCTCATCGGAGGCGCCGCCGGCCACGACCGCGAGCTGGCGGAGGGGATGGCCACCACGCTGCAGCGGATCAAGGCCGCTCTCGAGGGCTGAGGCTGCGCAACACGCCGGGTGAATCCGCTGTGGGCGAACAAGGCGGGGGCGGCCGTGGATTTGTCTGCCGCTGCGTCTAGGGTCGGGGACGTGCCAGACAACGCATCGATGAACGAAGGCTCGGCGACCTACGGTCTCGACGACCACATCTACCAGCGCCTGCTCAAGGAGCGCATCGTCTTCCTCGGGTCCGAGGTGCGCGACCAGAACGCCAACGCGATCTGCGCGCAGCTGCTGCTCCTCAGTGCCGAGGACCCCGAGGCCGACATCTTCCTGCACATCAACAGCCCCGGCGGCTCGGTCGACTCCGGCATGGCGATCTACGACACGATGAACTACATCCCCAACGACGTCGCCACGGTGGCCATGGGCCTGGCAGCCTCGATGGGCCAGTTCCTCCTCTGCGCCGGCGCCAAGGGCAAGCGCTACGCCCTGCCACACGCACGCATCATGATGCACCAGCCCTCGGGCGGCATGGGCGGCTCGGCATCCGACATCAAGATCCAGGCCGAGCAGTCGCTGCACATCAAGAAGGTGCTCTTCGACCTGATCAGCCAGCACACCGGGCAGCCCCTCGACCAGGTGGAGCGCGACGCCGACCGCGACCGCTGGTTCACCTCCGAGCAGGCCCGCGAGTACGGCTTCATCGACCACGTCATCACCAGCGCGCGCGAGGCCGCGGACCACGGTCGACCGGCCCACTGAACGGCGCGTCGGCCGGTCGCGCCGGACTCCTGAAAGGACCCCAGATGAACTACTACATCCCGCAGTGGGAGGAACGGACCTCCTACGGCTTCCGCCGCATCGATCCCTACGCGAAGCTGTTCGAGGACCGGATCATCTTCCTCGGTACGCCGATCTCCGACGACATCGCCAACGCGGTGATGGCCCAGCTGTTGTGCCTGGAGTCGATGGACCCCTCGCGTGACATCCAGATCTACATCAACAGCCCCGGCGGCTCATTCACCGCGATGACCGCGATCTACGACACGATGCGGTTCATCCAGCCCGACGTGCAGACGGTGTGCCTGGGCCAGGCCGCCTCGGCAGCCGCGATCCTGCTCGCCGCCGGCGCGCCGGGCAAGCGGCTGGCGCTGCCCAACAGCCGGATCCTGATCCACCAGCCCTACACCGAGGGCACCTACGGACAGTCATCCGACATCGAGATCCAGGCCAACGAGATCCTGCGGATGCGCGAACTGCTCGAGAAGATGATCGCCGAGCACTCCGGCAAGTCGGCGGAGGAGGTCAGCCACGACATCGAGCGTGACAAGATCCTGACCGCGGAGTCCGCGGTCGAGTACGGCCTGATCGACGCGATCCTCGAGTCGCGGAAGGCGTCGGCCGCACTCGTGTGAGTGCGGCATTCGACGGCGGCGCCCTGCCGTGTCCTCGCCCCAGCGGGGGCGAGACGGGGTACCGTCTTAGAGTCCGTGGCAGCAAGCCGGAGGAGTCCGGCCGGATGATGGGAGACCGCTTCAGTGGCGCGCATCGGTGACGGAGGAGACCTCCTCAAGTGCTCCTTCTGCGGGAAGAGCCAGAAGCAGGTCAAGAAGTTGATCGCCGGGCCCGGTGTCTACATCTGCGACGAGTGCATCGACCTGTGCAACGAGATCATCGAGGAGGAGCTCTCCGAGACCAGTGAGATCGGTCTGGAGGAGCTGCCCAAGCCGCGGGAGATCTTCGACTTCCTCAACTCCTACGTGATCGGGCAGGAGACGGCGAAGAAGTCGCTCGCGGTCGCGGTCTACAACCACTACAAGCGCGTCCAGGCGGGGGTCTCCACGGCCACGGCCAAGCACGCCAAGGACGACGCGGTCGAAGTGGCCAAGTCCAACATCCTCGTGATCGGCCCCACCGGCTGCGGCAAGACCTACCTGGCCCAGACGCTGGCCCGGATGCTCAACGTGCCGTTCGCCATCG
This sequence comes from Marmoricola sp., assembly GCA_036518175.1. GTDB lineage: Bacteria > Actinomycetota > Actinomycetes > Propionibacteriales > Nocardioidaceae > Marmoricola. The sequence goes on along the minus strand of DATDNR010000197.1, from coordinate 1,922 downwards.
CCGACGCGACCGCGCTCACCGAGGCCGGCTACGTCGGCGAGGACGTCGAGAACATCCTGCTCAAGCTCATCCAGGCTGCGGACTACGACGTCAAGAAGGCCGAGACCGGCATCATCTACATCGACGAGATCGACAAGGTCGCGCGCAAGGCGGAGAACCCCTCCATCACCCGCGACGTCTCCGGCGAGGGCGTCCAGCAGGCCCTGCTGAAGATCCTGGAGGGCACCACCGCCTCGGTGCCGCCGCAGGGGGGCCGCAAGCACCCCCATCAGGAGTTCATCCAGATCGACACCACCAACATCCTCTTCGTCGTCGGTGGTGCGTTCGCGGGCCTGGAGCACATCATCGAGCAGCGGGTCGGCAAGAAGACCCTCGGCTTCACCGCCGAGCTGCGCAAGACCGCCGAGCCGGACGCCGACGAGATGCTGGCCCAGGTGCGTCCCGAGGACTTGGTGAAGTTCGGCCTGATCCCGGAGTTCATCGGCCGGCTGCCGCTGATCGCCAACGTGAACAAGCTCGACCAGCAGGCGCTGGTGCAGATCCTGACCGAGCCCCGCAACGCGCTGGTCAAGCAGTACCAGAAGCTGTTCGAGCTCGACGGCGTCGAGCTCGAGTTCACCCCCGACGCCGTCGCGGCGATCGCCGACAAGGCGATGGAGCGGGGCACCGGCGCCCGCGGACTGCGGGCGATCATCGAAGAGGTCCTGCTCAACGTGATGTACGACGTGCCGTCCCGGGAGGACGTCGCCAAGGTCGTGGTCACCGGCGAGGTCGTCTCCGACAACGTCAACCCGACCCTGGTGCCGCGTCAGCCGGACGCCAAGAAGCGCAAGTCCGCCTGATCCAGCTGCCGCCCCGGCGGCCGGACCGGGTCATCCGCACCCGAAGATGACCCGATCGTGTCATGTGGTTTCGGGACCTTCGGCCCTAAATTGATGCTGTACGCCCCTTCTCGTGCCGTTTTGTGTCGCGGATCTCTCGGGGGTCGTCGACGCCGAGCGAGGAGGGGACGTGGCTGCCGAACACCGCCTGCCGCTGCTCGCCTTCGCCGCGCTGTCGGCGCTCTGCCTCGTGGTCGCCGCGGTCGGGCTCTCCGGCCCGGCCGTGGTGCCGCAGCTGCCCCGGACCGCCCTGATCGCCAGCGCCGCACCTCCCCACCAGGCAGGAGCGACGCTCGAGGGGCGCGCCTCGGTGCTGATCCCGGCGCCGGAGGACCGGCAGATCATTCCACCGGTGGCCCGGGGCCAGGCCGACCCGGCGGCGGTGGTCCCCGACACGGGCGCGCCCGCGGTCCAGCCGACCTCCGTGACGGGGCCAGTCGTCGCCCGCGCTCGCCGACGCCATCACCACGCCCGCCCGGCGCACCGGCAGGGCGGTCGCCGGACCCACCGGCACCACGCGCCTTCCGGACATGCCCCGGCGCCACGGCCGGCTCCGGCGCCACGGCCGGCTCCGGCGCCACCGGTCGACGTTCCGCGTCCGCACCCGACCCACGGGCGCGGCCATGGGCACGCCCACGTCCCGCACCCGCACCACACGTCACCGCACGGGCGTGGCCACGGACACGGGCACGGACACGGCCCGGGGCCGCACCGCCACGGGCCCGCGATGCACGGTCACGGACCCGTGCCGCACGGGCACCGCTGACGACGGGCGGCTAGGACTTCTTCGGTGCCTCGCCGAGCACGGCTTCGACCGTGACCGGCTGACCCGGCTGTCCCGGCACCAGCCGCAGCTCGCCGGTGATGCCGGCGACGGCGCGCAGGTCCGACTCGACCTCCCGGACCGCCTCCACCGCGCCGGGATCCCCGGTCACGCTCGCCGACTCGACCGGCGTGCGCTGGCCGACCTTGGCGCTGGACTTCGCGCCCCGGATGCCGGCGAGCACCGCGGCCACCGCCTCGAGCATCTGCGGCGTCGAC
>DATDNR010000196.1:0-18876 GCA_036518175.1 Marmoricola sp. | reverse complement strand
CCCCCCCCCCCCCCCCCCCCCCCCCACGACTCGGTCAGCCGTGGGAGTGGCCGGGGTTCTTGCGCCGGTCGAAGCGGTGCGGCGGCATCGCGTTGGCCGGCTGCGGCTCGTCCCCGTCGGCGGCCTTCTCCGGCGCCTCCTCGCCCTCCAGCGGCCCCTCGGTCTGCGTGGGGGCGGCGCCGTGGGTCGACGCGGCGCCGCCCTGCACGTGGCCGACCCGCTCGCTGGAGATACCCATGTCGCCGGCCAGCCCCTCGGGGCCGTTGCCGTTGGCGTCCGACTCGAGGGCGACCTCGGCCTGCGTCGCCTGGTCCTCGTTGGTGCCCTGCTCGCCCGGGGTCGGGTGCGGCAGCTTGTCGTCCATCTCGATGCCTCTCACTCTGCGCCGGAGTTGTCCGACGGCTGGTCCAGCGACGAGGCGGCGTTCTCCTCCTGGGCCTCCCGGACCTCCGGAGCCATCGTCGCGGTGTCCTCGTCGGGCTCCGGACGGCCGGGGACGTGCTCGGTGTTGGGCGCGTCCTGGCGCTGCGGGCCGCCGGGCGGGGTCGGCACGTCCACGCCCTCAGGCGCGGGGTTGGCCGGGCCCGGCTTGGTCGGCTCATCAGTCATGGTGTCGTCGTACCCGGGGCCTGCGGGCCGAAACGACGGCATAAACCCGTCGCCGCGGGCGTTCTGTGTCCATACTCTGGAGGCATATGACGAACGCACCTGAGCCCTTCTCCCTCGACGCCGAGCTCGCGGCCACCGAGGGCTGGGAGGACGACTTCGAGTCCGGCTACGCCGATGAGGCGTACGACGACCGTCCCGCTACCGGGCCCGATCCGGAGGAGACCACCGGCGATCTCGACCTGGCCGAGCGGCATGCGCTGCGCCGGGTGGCCGGGCTGTCCACCGAGCTCGAGGACATCACCGAGGTCGAGTACCGCCAGCTCCGCCTGGAGCGGGTCGTGCTCGTCGGGGTGTGGACCGAGGGCTCCGCGCAGGACGCCGAGAACTCCCTCGCCGAGCTGGCCCTGCTCGCCGAGACCGCCGGATCGCAGGTGCTCGACGCGCTCTACCAGCGCCGCGACAACCCCGACCCGGCCACCTACATCGGCCGCGGCAAGGTGGAGGGCCTGCGCGAGATCGTGCACGCCACCGGCGCCGACACCGTGATCTGCGACGGCGAGCTCGCGCCCAGCCAGCTGCGCAACCTCGAGGACCGGGTCAAGGTCAAGGTCGTCGACCGCACCGCGCTGATCCTCGACATCTTCGCCCAGCACGCGAAGTCCCGCGAGGGCCAGGCCCAGGTCGAGCTGGCCCAGCTGAACTACATGAAGCAGCGGCTGCGCGGCTGGGGTGGCAACCTCTCCCGCCAGGCCGGTGGCCGGGTCGGCGTGCAGGGCGGCGGTATCGGTGGCCGTGGCCCCGGTGAGACCAAGATCGAGACCGACCGGCGCCGGATCAACACCCGCATCGCCAAGCTGCGTCGCGACCTCGCGCACATGCGGACCACCCGCGACACCAAGCGGTCCGGGCGGCGCCGCAACGCGATCCCGAGCGTGGCCATCGCCGGCTACACCAACGCCGGGAAGTCCTCGCTGCTCAACCGGATCACCGACGCCGGCGTGCTGGTCCAGGACGCGCTGTTCGCGACGCTGGACCCGACCACCCGCCGCACCGAGTCCGCCGACGGCCGGGTCTACACGGTGAGCGACACCGTCGGCTTCGTCCGGCACCTGCCGCACCAGCTGGTCGAGGCGTTCCGCTCCACCCTGGAGGAGGTCGCCGACGCCGACCTGGTGCTGCACGTCGTCGACGGCTCCCATCCCGATCCCGAGGGGCAGCTGGCCGCGGTGCGCGAGGTGCTCGCCGAGATCGGCGCCGACAAGGTGCCCGAGCTGGTCGCGATCAACAAGGCCGACGCGGCCGACCCGCTGGTGCTCTCCCGCCTCAAGGCCCGTGAGCCGCACAGCGTGGTGGTCAGCGCGAAGACCGGCGAAGGCGTCGCCGACCTGCTCGCCGCGATCGAGTGCGACCTGCCGCGGCCCGACATCGAGGTCACCGCACTGCTGCCCTACGAGCGCGGCGACCTGGTCAGCCGGGTGCACGACCTCGGCGATGTCATCGACGTCGAGCACACCGGCGAGGGCACCCGGATGCACGCCCGGGTCGGCAAGGCACTGGCCGGCGAGCTGGCGCCGTACGCCCTGTCCTGAGGCGCTCCCGCCGCCTCACGCCCGGCGTGGTCCGAGCTCCGAGGCCAGCGCAGCCGCGTCGTCGGTGCCCAGCAGCAGGGTGTCGAACTGCTGGCCGGTCAGGCGCAGCCGGAGCGCCGGCTGGCCGTGACGCACCGAGACCAGCGACTTCTCCCCGCTGCGACGCCAGGTGCCGATCAGCCGGCGGCCGGGAAGGCCGAGGCCGGGGGAGCGCAGCCCGCGCGCGGCGTGGACCGCGTCCGGGACCACCTCGGCGGAGGTGACCGAGGCGGTCGGGAAGGTGTGGTCGCGGACGAGGCCGAGCAGCTTCTCGGAGGTGGTGAACCGGACGGAGACCTGGTCGCCGGTGCGTTGCACGGTTGCCATGGCCTCACTATCCAACGTCGAGGACCTCGTCGGCTGGCGAATCGACCGCTCGCTCGGACCCACGGTTCCCGGCCGCTCGCTGTGCAGCCAGCACGGCACTGTCGGTGCCGCGGCGTAGGGTGCTCGGGTGCCCGAGGAGAAGCAGCCCGTCCGCGACGTGCTCGCGGCCGCGGTCGCGGCGCTCGGCGGGCAGGAGCGGCCCGGGCAGGTGGCGATGGCCGAGGCGGTCGCCGAGGCGATGGAGCAGCAGCGACACCTGCTCGTCCAGGCCGGCACCGGCACCGGCAAGTCGCTGGGCTACCTGGTGCCCGCGCTGCTGCACGACGACCGGGTGGTGGTGGCCACCGCCACCCTGGCGCTGCAGCACCAGCTGGTCTAGCGCGACCTCCCGGCGCTGATGGAGGCGGCCGGTGACGTGCTCGGCGAGCAGGCGACCTATGCCGTGCTCAAGGGGCGCTCCAACTACGCCTGCCTGCACCGGGTGCGTGAGGGCGTGCCCGACGACCAGGGCGCGCTGGTCGACCTGCCGCAGGGCTCGATGGGCGCCGAGGTCGTCGCGCTGCGCGAGTGGGTCGAGGAGCAGTCCGAGCAGGGCGGCACCGGCGAGAAGGACCACGCTCCCCGGCACACCGACCGCGCCTGGCGGCAGGTCAGCGTCAGCCACCGGGAGTGCCTCGGCGCGGCCAAATGCCCCTACGGTGCCGAGTGCTTCGCCGAGCGCGCCCGCGACAAGGCCGCGAGGTCCCACCTGATCGTCACCAACCACTCGCTGCTGGCCATCGACGCGATCGAGGGCGTGCCGATGATCCCCGACTACGACACGGTGGTGATCGACGAGGCCCACGAGCTCGTCGCCCGGGTCACCCAGGCCGCGACCGACGAGCTCACCCCGGCCGAGGTCGAACGTGCCGCGCGCCGCTCGCAGCGCCACGTCGAGGGCAGTGAGGCCGACGACCTCGCCGACGCCGCCGACTCCCTGCGCGACGCGGTGGAGGAGAGCCCTCCCGGCCGGCTCGACAGCCTGCCCGGCTACCTCTCCGACGCGTTGGTGCTGGTGCGCGACGCCGCCCGCTCGCTGGTCAGCGCGTTCCCCCGCGACACCGGCGACGACGCCGGTGCCACGCAGGCGAAGGGCTGGGCGCAGGAGATCTTCAAGACCGCCGAGCGGATGGCCGCCGACCTCGACTCCGACGTGCTCTGGATCGCCGAGCGGGATCGACAGCGCGGCGGCAACTTCGTCTGCGTCGCGCCGCTGTCGGTGTGGGGCCCGATGCGCGAGAAGCTGCTCGCCGACAAGACCGTGGTCTTCACCTCGGCCACCCTCAAGCTCGGCGGCGACTTCGACGCGGTCGCCTCCAGCTTCGGCCTCGACACCGGCGAGCGCGGTGAGGCGTGGCAGGGCATCGACGTCGGCTCGCCGTTCGACTACGCCCGGCAGGCGATCCTCTACGTCGCCAAGGACCTGCCTGCGCCCGCACGTGAGGCCAGCGAGGCCCAGCTCGACGAGATCGTCGAGCTCGTCGACGCCGCCGAGGGCCGCACCCTCGGGCTGTTCTCCAGTCGCCGTGCCGCCGAGGTCGCCGCGGAGGAGGTACGCCGACGGCTCCCGCACCTGACGACGCTCGCGCAGGGGGATGCCCAGCTGCCCGAGCTCGCCCGGCAGTTCGTCGGCGACCCGCACACCTGCCTGTTCGGCACGCTGAGCCTGTGGCAGGGCCTCGACGTGCCCGGCGACACCTGCCAGCTGGTCATCATCGACCGCATCCCGTTCCCGCGCCCCGACGATCCGCTGATGTCGGCACGCCAGCGGGCCGCCGACCAGGCCGGGCGCAACGGCTTCATGACCGTGGCCGCGACCCATGCCGCGCTGCTGCTGGCCCAGGGCGCCGGCCGACTGATCCGTACGACGACCGATCGCGGTGTGGTCGCCGTACTCGACCCGCGTCTTGTGACCGCCCGCTACGGCAGCTTCCTGCGGGCCAGCCTGCCGCCGATGTGGATGACCACCGACGGCCAGGTGGTCCGCAAGGCGCTCGCCCGGCTGGCCGCCGGCTGACTCGTTCGCGGCCGGAAGGCGAGCACCCCCGGATAGTCCGAGACGTTCGGACGCGACACGCCGGGAGTTTTCCGGCCAAACGTCTCGGACTATCCCGGGGCGTGCGAAGGGGCGGTGGCCGCGATGGCCACCGCCCCTCCGACGGTCGGAAACTACCCCGTGCTACTGGGCAGCGCTCGCCGCGACGAGCGCGGTGATCCAGGCCTGCCCGTCCGGTACGCCGATGCCGGTGACGTCGTCGTACCCGTCGCGCACGTGGATGGTCAGCGGCTGGTCGTAGTCGAACAGTCGCGAGGTGTAGCTGATGCCATCCGTGGCGTCCACGCCGTTGACGAAGTCCGGCCGGACCGCGCCGGTCGGGTCGGTCGTCTCGTCCTGGTCGCGCGTCGCGGGCTGCTTGATGTCGATCGACGCGGCCCTGCTCTGGTAGAGCGCGGGGTTGGCCAGACCGAACTCGTGACCTGCCTGCTGCTCGGCCAGCGCCAGCATGCCGGCGTACAGCGGCGAGGCCAGCGAGGTGCCACCGATCCGGTAGTAGTCGTAGACCACCGAGCCGTCCGGTGCCGTCTGGGTCTCACCCACGAGCATGCCGGTCGTCGGGTCACCCAGCGCTGCCACGTCGGGTACGACGCGCATGGCCTGGCTGCGGCCACCGCTCTCTGTGCCCATCGACATGTCGTCGCCGACGACACCGGCCTGGTACGACGGCTGCGTGAACAAGCGGCTGGTGCCGCCCCCGGCGCCGTACTGGTAGAACGGGGCGCTCCAGGCGCCGTCCTTCAGCGTCTGCTTGCCGGTCTCCCAGCCGAACTCGAAGACGCGGTTGTTGGCCTGGCCGACGCCGAGCGAGGTGCCGCCGACCGCCGTCACCAGCGGGCTCGAGGCCGGCCAGTCCGGGGTGGCGTACTTGGCGTTGGCCGGGTTGCCGCCGGTCTCGTCGCCGTTGTCACCGCTGGAGTAGAGCAGCGACATGCCCTCGGCTGCGGCCTGCGCCTGGGTGTCCAGGCTCGGCTTGATGTAGCCGCTGGGCAGCGCCTCGCCGCCGTAGCCGTAGGAGTTGGTGACGATGTCGGCCAGGTGGTTGTTCACCACCCGGTTCATGATCGCGTCCATGTCGCGGTAGTTGTTGGGCGCGCCGATGTAGACGATGTTCGCGCCCGGCGCCATGGTGTGCACCGCCTCGACGTCGAGGGTCTCCTCACCGGCCCAGCCCGCCGGGTCCTGCTTCTTGTTCCCGGCGCGGTTGTACGTGCCCGGGGCGACGTCCTGGCGGAACTGGCCGCTCTTGAACGTCGGCAGGCCGACGTGCTCGAAGTAGCGGTTCGCGTCGGACTCGATCGACGGGGAGGCGTAGGCGTCGATGATGCCCACCGTCACGCCGGAGCCGTCGGTGCCGCCCTTGATCACCGAGTCCATCCCGTAGGCGCCCTGCAGCTGGGCGCCGGCGTAACCGCACGGGGCCATGTTCTGCGGGTGGGCGGGCAGCGTCGCCGGCGCGTCGGCCACCGTCTTCTCGCCCCAGTAGGTCGAGCACGGACCGGCGTTGCGGAACAGCGGCGGGGGCGGCGGCGCCTTGTCGGCGTGCACCAGCGCCTGGGACTGGTCCAGCCCGACGACCGCCTGGATCTTGCCGGTCATGCTCGCCGGCACGGTCAGCGGCGCGGTGTTGCTGCGCAGCGTCTTGCCGTCGACGCGGTAGCGCGCGAAGCCGGTGGAGAAGGTCTTCGCGGCCTGACCGAGCGTGCCGCTCACCTGCACGTACTTGCGGTTCGACGGCACGCCGGTGACCTTGAAGCCCTGGCCGCGCAGCCACTTCTCCAGCTGCCGGGTGCTGGCCTTCGACGGCGCGAAGCGGGCCCGGAACTGCTGCGGGCTGAGGAAGTGACGGTAGTTCGCGCTGCCCGGGGTCGACACCGACATCGCGAACTGGCGAGCGGCGTTCCCGCCGCGCCAGGCCTGGTAGACGCGGAAGGTCACCGGGGTGCTTGCCTGCGTGGTGCCCACGCGGTGGGAAGCCTTGGCCCAGGAGGGAACGCTGCCTGCCAGCTGGTGGCTGTGCGAGGCCGCGTCCGCCGCGGGCGACAGGCCGAGCGTGCCGGCGGCGAGCGCCGCCGACGCCACGACGGCGCAGGTCGTGCGGATATTTCGGGACACGGGTGGTCTCCAATTCCGGGAAACGGGCACCGGGTTGGTGCCGTTCGCAACAGATTCCAAGCCCAATGTGTGGTCTACGTCAACGCTTGTTTTCTAGAGAGTTTTGGGTTATCTGCTGACGGCCAACGCGATCTTCGCCCCGATATGAGCGTTGTTGCGCACCAGCGCGACGTTGGCTTTGAGGGAATCACCGTCGGTGATCTCGACGATCCGGCCCAGCAGGTACGGCGTGGTGTCCTTGCCGGTGATGCCGCGGGTGGCGGCGTCGGCGAGCGCCTGCTCGATGATCGCGTCGATGCGCTCGCGGGGGATCTCGTGCTCGGGCGGGATGGGGTTGGCCACGCTGATGCCGGCGGTCAGGCCGAGGGAGTCCTGCGCGTGCATGATCGCCGCGACCTCCTCGGCCGAGTCGACCCGCAGCGGTACGGCGTACCCGCTGCTGCGCGTGTAGAACGCCGGGAACTCGTCGGTGCCGAAGCCGAGCACCGGCACCCCGAGGGTCTCCAGCTGCTCCAGGGTCAGCCCGATGTCGAGAATGCTCTTCACCCCGGCGCTGACCACGGTCACCGGCGTGCGGGACAGCTCGGTGAGGTCGGCGCTGATGTCCATGGTGTGCTCGGCGCCGCGGTGCACGCCGCCGAGGCCGCCGGTGGTGAAGACGCGGATGCCGGCCAGCGCCGCGAGCCGCATCGTCGCGGCAACCGTGGTGGCGCCGTGCTCGCCGTGCGCGACGACGTAGGGCAGGTCGCGGATGCTGGTCTTGCGCACGTCACGGCCGGCGCCGAGCAGCTCGAGGGCGTCGTCGTCCAGTCCGATGCGGGGCACGCCGTGGAGCACCGCGATCGTCGCCGGCACGACGTCGTGGCTGCGGATGATGTCCTCGACCTCGCGCGCCATCGCGACGTTGTCGGGGTAGGGCATGCCGTGGCTGATGATGGTGCTCTCCAGCGCCACCACCGGCCGGTGCTCGGCGAGGGCGGCCCGGACCTCGTCGGTCGGCTGCAGCGGGAGGGTCATCGGGCTCCTTCGCGGGTGGGGTCGAGCCGGGCCAGCGTCTCGGCGACGAGCTCGGCGGTCAGGTCGGTGCGCACGGTGTACGACGACGCCACCGTCAGCCAGGCCGCCGCCGCGCCGAACCGGGCCGCCTCGACGACGGGGGAGCCGGCCAGCATCCGGTGCACGTAGCCGGCGAGCATCGCATCGCCCGCGCCGGTCACGTCGACCACCGCGGCGCCAGCCAGCTGCACCCGCACCGGTGCGGTGCCGCGGCGGTGGATCGTGCTGCCGCCGGCGCCCTCCCGCAGCCAGACGGTGTCGATGCCGCGGTCGTGGGCGATCGCGACGGCGGCGGCGACCTCCGCGGTGCCGGTGAACGCGGCCAGCTCCTCGCGGGTGGGGGTGAAGGTGTGCACCCGCCCGGTCACCTGCAGGCGGGCCGCCTTGGCGACCCCGACCGGGTCGAGCGCGACCGGCACCCCGGCGCTCGCCGCGAGCGCCAGGCAGCGGTCGACGGTGGCGGGCACCAGGTTGCCGTCGAGCACCACCCAGCCCGCGCCGGCGAACGCGTCGTCGGGCAGGTCGCTCGGTGCCAGGGACTCGGTGGCGGCCATGTCGGCGACGCCCACGACCAGCTCGCCGCGGTGGTCGAGCACGGCGGTGTAGCTGCCGGTGGGCAGCGCGCGGCGACGGACTCCCGAGACGTCGACGCCGAGGTCCGCCAGGTCGGCGAGGAGCGTGTCACCGACGGCGTCGTCGCCGACCGCGGCGACCAGCCGCACCGGCGTGCCGAGCCGGGCGAGGTTCTCGGCCACGTTGCGAGCCACCCCGCCGGCGGTGTGCGACGTGCGGCCGGGATTGCTGGTGCCCAGCACCGGGCGTGGATCGTCGGGGTCGCCGGTCACCCGCGCGAGGGTGTCGAGGTTGGCGCCTCCGACGGCGATGACATGGCCGGTCACCGGGGCACGCTATCCGGTCGCGGTGCGGGCGCCGTACGGCTCGCGGGTGCGCAGCGCTCAGGCGCAGGTGGGGTGTCGGTTTCCCAGGTGAGGAACCGAAACTGCCCTGGGCGGCGCCGGTTTCCCAGGTGAAGAACCGAAACTGCCCATCCGGGCGTCGGCTCCCCGTCTGGTGAACCGAAACTGCCTCTCCACTCAGGGCGCAACCTGTGTGAAGAGGCAGTTCGGGTTCATAACCTGGGAAACCGCCCGACCGACAACCGTCAGATCCGACGCAGCACCGCGGTCACCTTGCCCAGGATCGTGGCGTCGGTGCCGTCGATCGGCTGGTAGGCGTCGTTGTGCGGCAGCAGCCAGACGTGGCCGTCCTTGCGCTGGAAGGTCTTCACCGTCGCCTCGCCCTCGATCATCGCCGCGACGATCTCGCCGTTCTCCGCGGTGGGCTGCTGGCGGACGACCACGTAGTCGCCGTTGCAGATCGCCGCGTCGATCATCGAGTCACCGGAGACCTCGAGCAGGAAGAGCGTGCCCTCGCCGACGAGCTGCTTCGGCAGCGGGAAGACGTCCTCGATGCGCTCCTCGGCGAGGATCGGGCCGCCGGCGGCGATCCGGCCGACGACCGGCACGTTGGTCGCGACGGGGGCGGCGTCGCCGATGCCGGTCGGGTCGAACCCCTCGTCGCCGCTGTCGGCTGCGCCGATCGCCCGACGTGCGGCCATCAGCTCGGGGATGAACACCTCCACCGCACGCGGGCGGTTCGGGTCGCGACGGATGAAGCCCTTCTGCTCGAGCACCCGCAGCTGGTGGGCCACGCTGCTCGAGCTGGCCAGGCCCACCAGGTCACCGATCTCGCGGATGCTCGGCGGGTAACCGCGCCGCTCGATGGACTCGCGCAGCACGTTGAGGATGCGCTGCTGGCGCGGCGTCAGGCCGGTGGTGTCGGGAGGACCGTCGGGCAGCTCGGCGACCTTGGAGCTGGGGGTGGACCTGCGCGTGGCCATGATCTGGGTGCCTCCCGGGCGTCGGCGATGAGGGAGAGGGTGTGCCGCTCACCGTAGCCGGATGGCAGCCGCGCTTCAAACACCTGTTCGAACGCGTGTCGCGGCCCGAGGTGGGTCAGCGATGGGTGGCGAACCAGGGTCGGTGCAAATCGATGTACTCGACGTCGGCGAAGGCACTCTCCAGCTCCCGGCGTACCTCCTCGGGCATCTCCTGCTGCTCCCCGCGCCGCGCGGACGCCTCGTCGGTGAAGGCGATCGTCTGGGTGAAGGACCCGTCCGGCTCGACCGCCAGCGTGGCGCCGAGGATCTCCGGGCGCTGCCGGTGCAGCCGGGTCGTCATCTCCTCGCCGACGAGGTGGCGCACCGTGGCCGGGTTGCGGATGTGGCCGTGCATCACCTGCACGAAGCCCGCGGCGTCCGACCCGCCCTCCATCATCATCGTCACGTCCTCGGACTGGTGCACCTCGAGCCTGCCCCCGCACAGCTGCTGGGCGGCCGCCCAGCAGATCGCCGACTCCTCGGCGGCGCTGAGCCGGTCACACGCGGCTGCCGAGTCGTAGCGCACCACGCCGACGAAGGTGCCGTCGTCGGTGAACCCGTAGGTGCCGCCGAGCCAGCCCTCCCGACCCGACATCGTGTCGCACCAGGTGTCGACGACCTCGCGCAGCTGAGCGGGACGGTCGCACTTCCCCTGGACCATCTGGATGAACATCCTGGCCTCCCATGCCGGCCGGCCGGCTGGCACGACCACTGGTTCGAAGCCCCCGCGGACCCGTGCGACGCTACGCCGCGTGCCGGGCCACGGGACTGACCCGATCGGGTGGTTGTCGGCTGGTCCGGAGGTCGAACTCAGGCCTCGGGTGGCAGCCAGAGGTACTGCGGCATGCTGCAGACGTCGACGAAGCCGAGACGCCGGTAGACCGGGCGGCCCATCGGGGTCGCGTGCAGCACCGCCCGGGTCGCTCCGAGGTCGCGGCCGAGGTTGAGCAGCAGCGCGGTGAGCGCCCTTCCGACGCCCCTGCCCCGGACGTGCTCGACGGTGGCGATGTTGTAGAGCCCGGCGACGGTGCCGGACGGGCTCTCGGTGAGGTAGAGCGAGCCGCAGCCGAGCAGCCGGTCGTGCTCGAGGAGCAGCAGGTTGCGCAGCCGCCTGCGGGGCAGGGCCGCGGTCAGTGCGGCGAGCGCGTCGACGATGGCGCCCGGCATGGCGAAGGCCTCGACCATCGCTTCGGCGAAGAGCCGCAACGGCGGGTCGAAGACCAGCCGGGCCCCGACCGGCGCCTCGACGGCGACCGCATCGGTGAGGTCGGCGTACATGCCGGTGACCTCCTCGGCCTCCAGGCCGTGCGCCAGCAGGGTGTCCTCGAGTGCGGATGAGGTGCTCGACGGTGTCGGCCACCACAGGAACGGCATGCCGTGCCGGATGAACCGGCGCACGACCTCCCCGGTGCGGACCGCGACGTCGGGATCGTCGGCGAAGGTCGCCGCGCCGATCGCGTTGAAGAGCGGGAAGGCGATGTTGCTGGAGTACGCCGTGACGCCCTCGATCGCCAGCCGCCGCATGCCGGGAGCTGCGGCGAAGTGGTCGAGCTGCTCGAGCAGGTTCTGCTCGACGGCGGCGACGCGCGGGTCCAGGACCTGCGCGGCACCGAGCACGGGCGCGGTCATGGGCTCACCGTAGGGGCCGATCGGACGCGGGGGGATAGCACGAACGGGTCAGCCGAGCGACGGCACGCCGTTCGAACATGTGTTTGAAGTGTTCGAGCCGATGCCCTATCGTCGTACATGTGTTCGAACGACGTCGCTCCTCCACCGCCCCAGGTCCGCTCCGGCGGCACTGTCGGTGGCCGGCGATAGACATCGACACGACAGAGGGGTCGTGCAGCGACCGGTCGGCCACACGGGCCGGCCAGCCACTCGAGGAGGTAGTCCGATGAGCAGCATCACCGTCAGCACCGCGTTCGCCCCGTCGCGCATCCGCGCGACCCGTCCGGAGGCCAGGGTGCGGCTGACCCGCCGTGGCCGTGCGGTCTTCCTGGTGACCTTCCTCGCGCTCGCGCTGGCCGCGATGACCGCGCTCGGCAGCTGGGCCGCCGCCTCCCGCGAGGCCGGCACGCCCGAGCCGGTGCGGATCGTGGAGGTGCACTCCGGCGACACGCTCTACGGCATCGCCGGCGAGGTGGCCGCTCCCGGCCACGTGCGCGAGATGGTGGCCCACATCGAGCAGCTGAACTCGCTCAACGGTCCCGAGCTGCAGGTCGGGCAGAAGATCGCGGTGCCGCGGCGCTGAGCCGTGCAGGCGCAGGCTTCCGGTGGTCGTCCTCGACCCGCGACCATCGGATCCGGGGGAAGCAGCGACGGGCGGGCCGGTGCCTCGGTCCGCCCGTTCGCGCATTCGGCTCACCGACGCGCGCGTCGACCACCCGGCGGTACGACGACCCGCGGCTCCACCGTCAGCGCCGGAGGCCGGAAGGCGTCGACGAGCCTGCCGGCCAGGATCAGCGTGACGAAGAGGCAGCACGCGGCGCCGAGCGTCGCCAGCGCGGTGAACGCCCAGGCGGTCGAGGCGCCGGCGCGTGCCTGCCCGCCGAAGTCGATCGCGGCCCGGACCAGGAACCCCCAGGCGACCAGCGTCGCGGTCACCCCGAGGGCGAGCAGGAGCAGCCGGCTGCGGTCGGCGGAGTTGCCCGTGGATGCCCGTGAGCGGCGCGTCGACGGCCCTGCATGCTTGCCCACGAGACCGCATTCTCACCCACGCCCGGGCGCTGCGCAGCCGGACCCCGACAAAGGTGATCAGCACCGCCCGCGGGGTGCCGGAAGTCGAGCGTCAAATGGGGATCGAGGACGCCCCGACACGCCGCCGTACCGGCTCCTAGACCAGCGGAATCGCCCGCTGACCTGCGGCTTTGCGAGGGATACAGGACCGGTGCCACGACTTCCCCGATTGTTGTTGCGCGCCTCACCTGCCCGGCGTACGGTAACCACTACATCTAGTAGTTACACCGATGTGGTTTTCCACATCTAGTTCCACAGACGAGGGCTTCGCTCCCCAGGCGGCAGGGCCTTCTCCACAGGAATCCACAGCTCGATCCACCGGTTGAACCCTAGGAGAGGAGGACGCGGATGCATTGCCCGTTCTGCCGCAGCACCGACACCCGGGTCCTCGACTCGCGGGTGGCCGATGACGGCGGCTCGATCCGCCGGAGGCGCTCCTGCCCGGCGTGCGAGAAGCGGTTCTCCACGGTGGAGCAGATGCAGCTGACCGTGCTCAAGCGCAGCGGCGCCTGCGAGCCGTTCAACCGCGACAAGGCCGTCTCCGGGGTGCGCAAGGCCTGCAAGGGCCGGCCGGTCTCCGAGGACGACCTGGCCCGGCTCGGGCAGACCGTCGAGGACCAGCTCCGCGCCGACGGCTGGGCGGAGGTGCCGGCCCACGAGATCGGGCTGGCGATCCTCGGCCCGCTGCGCGAGCTCGACGAGGTCGCCTGGCTGCGGTTCGCCTCCGTCTACCGCGCCTTCGAGTCCGCCGACGACTTCGAGACCGCCATCACCGAGCTGCGCGCCGAGCGTGCGCTGCGCGAGGCGTCCCTGGAGGACGCGCCTCAGCCCACGGGCTGACCCACAGTCAGCCCGGTGCGTCGTGGGGAAGCGGCGCGCCGGGCCACCAACGAAGTAGCAGCACCAGCAGCAGGACCGACCATCCACGAGAAACAGGGGAGTTCCATGACCGAGACCGTGAGCGGAGCAGCACGGGCGCGCAAGGGCGCGAGCAAGGGCCTGAAGATCGACCGGGTCTTCAGCACCGAGGGCGTGCACCCCTACGACGAGGTCACCTGGGAGCGGCGCGACGTCGTCCAGACCAACTGGAAGACCGGCGAGACCGTCTTCGAGCAGAAGGGCGTGGAGTTCCCCGACTTCTGGAGCCTGAACGCCTCCACGATCGTCACCACCAAGTACTTCCGCGGCGCGGTCGGCACCGACGCCCGCGAGTGGACCCTGCGCCAGCTGATCGACCGGGTGGTGAAGACCTACCGCGCCGCCGGTGAGGACAACGGCTACTTCGCGAGCACCGCCGACGCGCAGGTCTTCGAGGAGGAGATCACCTGGCTGCTGGTGCACCAGTACTTCTCGTTCAACTCCCCGGTCTGGTTCAACGTCGGCACCAAGTCGCCGCAGCAGGTCTCGGCCTGCTTCATCCTCTCCGTCGACGACTCGATGGACTCGATCCTGAACTGGTACAAGGAGGAGGGCTTCATCTTCAAGGGCGGCTCCGGCGCCGGCCTGAACCTCTCCCGGATCCGCTCCTCCAAGGAGCTGCTCTCCAGTGGTGGTACGGCGTCCGGGCCGGTGTCCTTCATGCGCGGCGCCGACGCCTCGGCCGGGACGATCAAGTCCGGTGGCGCCACCCGTCGCGCCGCGAAGATGGTCGTGCTCGACGTCGACCACCCCGACATCGAGGAGTTCGTCGAGACCAAGGCGCGCGAGGAGGACAAGATCCGCGCGCTGCGCGACGCCGGCTTCGACATGGACCTCGGCGGCAGGGACATCACCAGCGTCCAGTACCAGAACGCCAACAACTCCGTGCGGGTGACCGACGAGTTCATGCGCGCGGTCGAGGACGGCACCGAGTTCGGCCTGCGCGCCCGCACCACCGGCGAGGTCATCGAGAACGTCGACGCCCGCTCGCTGTTCAAGAAGATCGCCAAGGCGGCCTGGGAGTGCGCCGACCCGGGTCTGCAGTACGACGACACCATCAACGACTGGCACACCAATCCCGAGACCGGCCGGATCACCGCGTCGAACCCGTGCAGCGAGTACATGTCGCTGGACAACTCCTCGTGCAACCTGGCGTCGCTGAACCTGCTGAAGTTCCTTCGCGACGACGACACCTTCGACGCCGAGCGGTTCGCCAAGGCTGTCGAGCTGGTCATCACCGCGATGGACATCTCGATCTGCTTCGCCGACTTCCCGACCGAGTCGATCGGGCAGACCACCCGCGACTACCGCCAGCTCGGCATCGGCTACGCCAACCTCGGCGCGCTGCTGATGGCGATGGGCCTGGGCTACGACAGCGACGGTGGCCGGGCGATGGCGGCAACGATCACCTCGTTGATGACCGGTACGTCGTACCGCCGCTCGGCCGAGCTCGCCGGCATCGTCGGTCCCTACCACGGTTACGCCCGCAACGCCGAGGCGCACAAGCGGGTGATGCGCAAGCACCAGGCCGCCAACGACGCCGTGCGCACGCTGCACGTCGCCGACTCGGCCGTGCACAAGCTGGCCACCGCCGAGTGGGCGAAGGTGCAGCAGCTGGGGGAGAAGAATGGCTTCCGCAACGCGCAGGCCTCGGTGCTCGCGCCGACCGGCACCATCGGCTTCATGATGGACTGCGACACCACCGGCATCGAGCCGGACTTCTCGCTGGTCAAGTTCAAGAAGCTCGTCGGTGGCGGCTCGATGCAGATCGTCAACCAGACGATCCCGCGGGCGCTGAAGAAGCTGGGCTACCAGCCCGAGCAGGTCGAGGCGATCGTGGAGTACATCGCCGAGCACGGCCACGTGATCGACGCGCCGGGACTGAAGACCGAGCACTACGAGGTCTTCGACACCGCGATGGGTGCCCGGGCGATCAAGCCGATGGGGCACGTGCGGATGATGGCGGCCGCGCAGCCGTTCCTCAGCGGGGCGATCAGCAAGACCGTCAACCTGCCGGAGACGGCCACGGTCGAGGAGATCGAGGACATCTACCTGCAGTCCTGGAAGCTCGGGCTGAAGGCGACCGCGGTCTACCGCGACAACTGCAAGGTCGGCCAGCCGCTGTCGGATGCCAAGGCGAAGACCAAGGACGCCGAGGTCGCCAAGCCGGAGACCGTGGTCATCCAGAAGCCGTTCCGCAAGCGGCTGCCGAAGAGCCGCCAGGCGCGGACGACGTCGTTCACCGTCGGCGGCGCCGAGGGCTACATGATCTCCGGCGCCCACGAGGACGGCGAGCTCGGCGAGATCTTCCTCAAGCTCGGCAAGCAGGGCTCGACCCTGGCCGGCGTGATGGACGCCTTCTCGATCGCGGTGTCCATCGGGCTGCAGTACGGCGTGCCGCTGGAGACCTACGTCTCGAAGTTCACCAACCTGCGCTTCGAGCCGGCCGGCATGACCGACGACCCGGACGTGCGGATGTCGCAGTCGATCATGGACTACATCTTCCGCCGCCTGGCCCTGGACTACCTCGACTTCGACACCCGCTCGATGCTCGGCATCTACTCCGCCGAGGAGCGCCAGCGCCACCTCGAGACCGGCTCGTACGAGCCCATCGAGGAGACCGGCTCGGCGAGCGAGCTGGTCGCCACGGAGACCCCGGCGGTCGAGGCCAGGCCCGAGGCCGAGGTCACCGTCGAGGCCAAGCCGGCCAAGGAGGCGCACACCTCCGCCGAGCTGCTCGAGCAGATCACCGGCAGCGCCGTGGACAGCCCGCTGTGCATGACCTGCGGCACCAAGATGCGCCCGGCCGGCAGCTGCTACGTCTGCGAAGGATGCGGCAGCACCAGCGGCTGCAGCTGACGGTGGGTAGACCAGGGCTATCCCCCAGAGGGTTGGCCGTGCAGAACACGAACAGGAATCTGGGTAAACCGAACACGATCCCCTGAGGTGAGTGACCACGAGTCCAAGAGCGACAACAACGCGAGCCCGGCCCCTCAACGCGAGGGGCCGGGCTGGCGGTGCGTTCGCGGCCTCCCAGGTCGGTCCCGTGACGCTGTTGCGCTTGACAGGAAGTAGGCGCCTCGTCACGGCGTGGAGGCAACCTCGACACCGATGTCGGCGGGAGCTGATCTGATGAAGCGGGCCACACAGGCCCAGAAACGAACTCGCGGCCCGGTCTTGCAGGACCGGGCCGCGGGGGCACCGACCGAGTGGCCTAGTGCGGGCGTTCGCCGCAATAAGACCACCCCCGGTGCCGGCTTGTCCACATGGCACACGGGCGGAGGTGAAGAGAGAGATGACCAAGAGGAACACCAGGCAGACCAGCGCGAAGGCTGCGTCGGCTGCCAGCAAGGTGCTGAGCAACCCGAGGGCGGGCAAGGCCGCGAAGTCGGCCGCCGCCAGCGCGTTGTCGCAGACGCCTAAGCGGAAGTGACCCTCGGCGGCCCTCCCTGCGGGGAGGGCCGCCACTCCGGCCGTGCTGACCGGCACGACCTCTCTTCAACCTCAAGGAGGCCGCCATGGCGCGGACCGTGGACAACTCGTTCACCAAGCTTGACGAGAACCTCAATCTCGACCCGTTCGTGCGCCAGAAGGCGCAGACCCTGCACAACACCATCCGCGACGACCTCACCAGGGCCGGCCTCATCGCGGGCAGCTTCCTCCAGGGCTCGTTCGCCCGCAAGACGATGCTGAAGCCGCTCAAGGACGTCGACATCGTGTGCCTGCTCCCCGCCTACATGTGGGAGACGCTGCGCGGCCCCGAGGGCCCGGGCAAGGCCATGGAGTCGTTCGAGGCGCCCATCGTGGAGCGGTGGCCCCACGTCCAGTTCGACGTCGGCGACGAGCCGGCCGGCAAGGCGCTGCGGCTCACGCTCAGCGGCGTCGACTTCAACATCGACCTCGTGCCGGCGTTCGACGGCGAGGGCGACCATGTCCTGATCGGAGACCGGTTCGAAGGAACCTGGACGCCGAGCAACACCCGCATCCAGCTGAAGAAGGTGTCGGAGCGGAACCAGGCCACCGACGGCCGGTTCGTGCACCAGGTTCGCGAGGCCAAGCAGCTGACCAAGCACCACGACGAGCTCGAGTTCGTCTCCGGCATCGTGGTTGAGTCGCTGGCGTACGCGGTCATCGGCCGCAAGACGTCCGACAAGGACGCCATCGCCGCGTTACTCGAGCACGCGAAGACCGCGGTGCTGGGTCCGGTCATCGAGCCGGCAGGTGACGATGACGTCACCGCGAAGTGGACCAGCGATGAGCGCGCGACCGCCGCTCGGGTGTACGCGCAGGCATCCCGGAAGGCCGCCGAGGCGCTCGCCCTCGAGGGCGCCGGCGACATGGACGCGGCCATCGACGTGTGGCACTCCCTGTTCGGGGACGCATTCCCGGCCGCTCCGGCGCGGTCGGTGGAGAGCGCGTTGACGGCGCTCGCCGCTGGCAGCGTGACGAGCACCGGGCGGCCCACGACGACGCGGGCGGCGCACCAGGTTGCGGCGCCGGGCCGTTCCTGGACGCGCGGCTCGGCGGGCCGCGCCGGCGCTGAGCGCGCCACGGTCTTCGGCGATCCGGGCGCGTGGTTCTCGCGCTGAGCGATGTCCTCCAGGACCCGGCGCATGCTTGCCGGGTCCTGGAGGACGAGCTCTTCGGGGTCGCCGTCGACCGGGTTCTCGTGCCACGCCGCTACGGCGGTGTGGTGCTCGACCTGTCCTTCACGCCGCTGCCCGAGTTGGCGATCGAGGGCTACGGCAGTGAGCAGTGCCGAGTGAGCGTTCGGCCTGGCGGCGACATCTACGCGTTCCCGCTCGGAGCGCCACGGACGTGGCGGCACCGGAACCCCTCTCCGCTCGGGTCGCGGTTCGGCTACCTGGCCGGCGACCTGTGCCTGTGGTACCCGCAGGACTCACGGTCGTTGCGATGGGAGTGGGGAGACGGGCTCGAGCAGTACGTCACCCGCGCCTACCGTCACCTCTTCTACGAGGAGTACGCCCGGCGCACGGGCGAGTGGCCCATCGAGGATGCCCCGCACGCTGAGCCGAACACCGGCGCACATCCCGTTCGAAGCGCCTTCATGCGCAAGGAGGAGCGCCGATGGGCGTCATGACCGTTCACCTGCTGGTTGCCCAGGCTGGTAAGGCAGCCCCGGCGGCGGCCGGGGACAGCAGCTCGACCAACGTGTGGGTGGTCGTCGCGCTGACGCTGCTCGGGTCCTCGGTCGTCGCTGGTCTCATCACGTCCGTGCTGGGGAACGTGCGGACGGCGGCCACCGCCCGCCGGGAGGGATACGCCAAGGCGGTGCGCACGCTCATCGCCCGTGGCGAGTACCCCTACCGGGTCCGGCGCCGGGTCTCCGACGACCCGGAGGTGCTGGCCGCCCTGGTGGAACGCGGACACGACCTGCAGGAGCAGCTTGCG
This sequence comes from Marmoricola sp., assembly GCA_036518175.1. Taxonomy (GTDB): domain Bacteria; phylum Actinomycetota; class Actinomycetes; order Propionibacteriales; family Nocardioidaceae; genus Marmoricola. The sequence continues at coordinate 41 of DATDNR010000196.1, read as the reverse complement.
GCGTGCCGAACCTGGGTCGCCTCCGAGCACCGGGTCATCGG
>DATDNR010000195.1:0-4431 GCA_036518175.1 Marmoricola sp. | reverse complement strand
TGGTCGACCTGCACACCCACCTGCGCGAGCCGGGCCGGGAGGACGCCGAGACGGTGGAGTCGGGCACCCGGGCGGCGGCGCTGGGCGGGTTCACCGCCGTGCACGCGATGGCCAACACCGACCCGGTCGCCGACACCGCCGGCGTGGTGGAGCAGGTCTGGCGGCTGGGCCGCGAGGCCGGTCACTGCGACGTCTTTCCCGTCGGCGCGGTGACCGTCGGGCTCGCCGGGGAGCGGCTCGCGGAGCTCGGCGCGATGGCCGACTCGGCTGCCCGGGTGCGGGTCTTCTCCGACGACGGCCGCTGCGTCTCCGACCCGGTGCTGATGCGGCGGGCGCTGGAGTACGTCCGCGCCTTCGGCGGCGTGGTCGCCCAGCATGCGCAGGAGCCGCGGCTGACCGAGGACGCCCAGATGAACGAGGGTGAGCTGTCCGGCCGGCTGGGCCTCCGGGGCTGGCCGGCCGTCGCCGAGGAGGCGATCATCGCCCGCGACTGCCTGCTCGCCGCGCACGTCGGCTCGCGGCTGCACGTGTGCCACGTCTCCACGGCGGGATCGGTGGAGATCGTGCGCTGGGCCAAGGAGAAGGGCTGGGACGTCACCGCCGAGGTGTGCCCGCACCACCTGCTGCTCACCGACGACAAGGCGCTGACCTACGACCCGATCTTCAAGGTCAACCCGCCGCTGCGCACGGGTGCCGACGTCACGGCGCTGCGCGAGGGTCTCGCCGACGGCACCATCGACGTGGTCGCCACCGACCACGCCCCGCACCCGCACGAGGACAAGGACTGCGAGTGGCAGACCGCCGCCTTCGGCATGCTCGGCCTGGAGACCGCGCTGTCGATCGTGCAGGAGACCATGGTCGACACCGGTCGGCTGGACTGGGCCGGGGTCGCCGACCGGATGTCGCACGCGCCCGCCCGGATCGGTCGGCTGACCGGGCACGGTCGCCCGATCGCCGAAGGTGAGCCGGCCAACCTGGTGCTCTACGACCCCGCGGTGCGACGGGTCGTGGACCCCTCGGAGCTGGCGTCGCTGTCACGCAACACGCCCTACGCCGGGATGGAGCTGCCCGGCCGGGTCGTCGCCACGTTCCTGCGCGGCCGGCCCACGGTGATCGACGGGAAGGTGCAGGCATGAGTCAGGCGATCCTGGTCCTGGAGGACGGCCGCGCCTTCCGCGGCGAGTCGTTCGGGGCCGAGGGCGAGACCTTCGGCGAGGCGGTGTTCTCCACCGGCATGACCGGTTACCAGGAGACGCTGACCGACCCCTCCTACCACCGTCAGGTGGTGGTGATGACCGCGCCGCACGTCGGCAACACGGGCATCAACGACGAGGACCCCGAGTCGGGGAGGATCTGGGTGGCCGGGTACGTCGTGCGCGACCCGGCGCGGATCCCCAGCAGCTGGCGGTCGCGCCGCAGTCTCGACGACGCGCTGCGCGACCAGGGGGTCGTCGGCATCAGCGGTGTGGACACCCGGGCGCTGACCCGCCACCTGCGCGAGCGCGGGGCCATGCGGGTCGGCATCTCCACCGTCGAGGACGACGCCGAGGCCCTTCGCCGCCGGGTGCTGGCCGCGGCAGAGATGGCCGGCGCCGAGCTCGCCGACGAGGTGACCACCGGGGAGGCGTACGTCGTCCCGGCGAGCGGGCGGAAGCGCTACACGGTCGCCGCGCTCGACCTCGGCATCAAGGCGAACACCCCGCGGATGATGAGCGAGCGCGGCATCGAGGTGCACGTGCTGCCGGCGACGGCCTCGCTCGACGACGTGCTCGCCGTCGCTCCCGACGGGCTGTTCTTCTCCAACGGGCCCGGCGACCCGGCGGCCACCACCCACCAGATCGAGCTGCTCCGCGGTGCGCTGCAGCAACGCCTGCCCTACTTCGGGATCTGCTTCGGCAACCAGCTCTTCGGACGGGCCCTCGGCTTCGGCACCTACAAGCTCAAGTACGGCCACCGCGGCATCAACCAGCCCGTGCTGGACCGCACCACCGGCCGGGTCGAGGTGACCGCGCACAACCACGGCTTCGCCGTCGACGCGCCGATCGACCGTCCCACCGAGACGCCGTACGGCACCGCCACGGTCTCGCACGTCTGCCTCAACGACGACGTCGTCGAGGGCCTCGAGCTGCGCGACCGCGCCGGCGGGCTCAGCGCGTTCTCGGTGCAGTACCACCCCGAGGCTGCGGCCGGCCCGCACGACGCCGCCTACCTGTTCGACCGCTTCTGCCAGCTGATGAGCAACGAGAGCGAGGCCTGATGCCGCGCAGGAACGACATCGAGTCCGTGCTGGTGATCGGCTCCGGCCCGATCGTGATCGGGCAGGCCTGCGAGTTCGACTACTCCGGCACCCAGGCCTGCCGCGTGCTCAAGGCCGAGGGGCTGCGCGTGGTGCTGGTCAACTCCAACCCGGCCACGATCATGACCGATCCGGAGTTCGCCGACGCCACCTACGTCGAGCCGATCACGGCGGAGTTCGTCGAGAAGGTCATCGAGAAGGAGCGCCCCGACGCGCTGCTCGCCACGCTCGGCGGCCAGACCGCGCTCAACTGCGCGGTGGCGCTCGACAAGGCCGGGGTGCTCGAGAAGTACGGCGTGGAGCTGATCGGCGCCAGCATCCAGGCCATCGACCGCGGCGAGAACCGCGAGTCCTTCAAGCGGATCGTCGAGGAGCTCGGCGGCTCGGTCGCCAAGTCGGTGATCTGCCACTCGCTCGAGGACTGCCTCCGGGCCGCCGACCGGCTCGGCTACCCGATGGTGGTGCGGCCGAGCTTCACCATGGGCGGCGCCGGATCCGGGATGGCCTACGACGAGGAGGACCTGCGCCGCATCGCCGGTGCCGGGCTGGCGGCGAGCCCGACCACCGAGGTGCTGCTCGAGGAGTCGATCCTCGGCTGGAAGGAGTACGAGCTCGAGGTGATGCGTGACGGCGCCGACAACGTCGTCATCGTCTGCACGATCGAGAACCTCGACCCGATGGGCGTGCACACCGGTGACTCGATCACCGTCGCTCCCGCGATGACGCTGACCGACCGGGAGTACCAGTACCTGCGTGACCTGTCGATCGGGATCATCCGCGCGGTCGGCGTCGACACCGGCGGCTGCAACATCCAGTTCGCGGTCAACCCCGACGACGGCCGCGTGATCGTCATCGAGATGAACCCGCGCGTCTCCCGCTCCAGCGCGCTGGCGTCGAAGGCGACCGGCTTCCCGATCGCCAAGATCGCCGCGAAGGTCGCCATCGGCTACACGCTCGACGAGATCCGCAACGACATCACCCAGGAGACGCCGGCCAGCTTCGAACCGACTCTCGACTACGTCGTGGTCAAGGTGCCGCGGTTCGCCTTCGAGAAGTTCCCCTCCGCCGACCCGACGCTGACCACGCACATGAAGTCGGTCGGCGAGGCCATGGCGATCGGGCGCAACTTCACCGAGGCGCTGCAGAAGGCGCTGCGGTCGCTGGAGCGGCCGGACGCGGTCTTCGACTGGAGCCACCGGCAGGTCGACCTCGACAAGACGGCCCTGCTCGACCGGGCGCACGTGCCGCACGACGGCCGGCTGCGCGTGGTGATGGACGCGATCCGTGCCGGTGCCACGCCCCGGGAGGTGCACGACGCGACCGGCATCGACCCCTGGTTCGTCGACCAGCTCTGCCTGGTCAACGAGATCGCGCAGGAGATCATCGGCGCGCCGGAGCTGACCCCCGCGCTGCTGCGCAGGGCCAAGCGGCACGGCTTCTCCGACGCCCAGCTCGGCCGGATGCGCAACATGCCCGAGGCGGTGGTGCGCGGCGTCCGCCACGCGCTCGGTGTCCGCCCGGTCTACAAGACCGTGGACACCTGCGCGGCGGAGTTCGCGGCCCGCACGCCCTACCACTACAGCTCCTACGACGAGGAGACCGAGGTGGAGCCGCGGGAGCGGCCCGCAGTGATCATCCTCGGCTCGGGACCCAACCGCATCGGTCAGGGCATCGAGTTCGACTACTCGTGCGTGCACGCCTCGATGGCGCTGAGCGAGGCCGGCTACGAGACCGTGATGGTCAACTGCAACCCCGAGACGGTCTCCACCGACTACGACACCTCCGACCGGCTCTACTTCGAGCCGCTCACCCTCGAGGACGTCCTCGAGGTGGTGCACGCCGAGCAACAGGCCGGACCGGTCGCCGGGGTGGTCTGCCAGCTCGGGGGACAGACCCCGCTCGGACTGGCCCGCGGGCTCGAGGACGCCGGGGTGCCGATCGTCGGCACCTCCCCGGCGGCGATCGACCTCGCCGAGGAGCGCGGCGCGTTCGGTCGGGTGCTGCACGAGGCCGGCCTGACCGCGCCCCGGCACGGCATGGCGGTCTCCTTCGAGGAGGCCCGCACGATCGCAGCCTCGATCGGCTACCCGGTGCTGGTGCGCCCGTCGTACGTGCTGGGCGGCCGCGGCATGCAG
>DATDNR010000194.1:0-3812 GCA_036518175.1 Marmoricola sp. | reverse complement strand
CGCCGCTGGCGAGCGGGACCGCGCGCGGCCCCTGGCCGCGGGGGCCGCCCAGGATCTCCCGGTACAGCTCCCGCTGCTCGTCATTCATCTCGTCGGAGGACACCACAGGGAGGCGCATGGAGGGTATCTGCCCACGTGGACCGGGACATGCACCAAGGCCGTTGGTTTGTTGATGTTATTGCGTCACCCGCTAAGGTCACGCTTGGCGCGGCGCGCCCCGGCGCGAGAGGACATCGATGGTCGCCGCCGCGAGGAGCACCACGGCAACCACGACGTCAATCCACTGGCTCGACACGCCCTCCAGGTAGAGGCCGTTGTAGATGCCGCCGATGACGAGGCCGCCCAGCACGCCGTGGATGGTCTTGCCCCGGCCGCCGAAGAGGCTGGTGCCGCCGATGACCGCCGCGGCCACCGCCAGCAGCACGTAGCTGTTCGCGGCCTTGATGATGTTGGTGGTCAGCGAGACCTGCCAGGAGGCGAACAGCACGCCAGCGATCCCGGAGATCAGGGCGGAGATGACGAAACACCAGATTCGGATGGTGGGCAGGCGGACCCCGGCTCGCCGCGCCGCCTCGGGGTTGCCGCCGATGGCGTACACATAGCGGCCGAAGCGGGTTCGCTGCAACAGGACCGTCGAGGCGCCGAGCACGATAAGGACGATCGCAATGATGTAGGGAACTCCCTCGATCGTCCCGACGTGGGCCCGGTTGACGTTGCAGATGACGACGAGCGCGATGCCCGCCACCGCCATGAGGACGATCTTCAGCGCGGTGAGGCTGCGCGGCGGAGTCTCCAGGCCGTGGCGGCGCTTGCGGGCATCTCGCATCCAGAGCCCGGTGCCAGTCGCTCCGACAATCACGGCCAGCAAGATCCAGCTGACCAGCGGGGTGAACGCCCCCCAGAAGATGTTGTAGAGGACGAGCTCGTTTCGGTACTGGGAGTTGCCGATGCCGACGAGCCCTCCGCCGAGGACGATGATCGCCACGCCCTCCAGGATCAGCAGCCCGCCCAGAGTGACGATGAACGACGGCATCCGCAGCCGGGCCACGAGCGTTCCCTGGATGGCGCCGACCGCGCAGCAAGCGAGCAACGTCACGATGATCGCCGCCCACCACGGCCAATTCGCGCCGGTCGGCTGCACAAGTTCGGCGACCACGACGCTGCCAAGCCCCATGACCAGGCCGACGGAGAGGTCGATCTCTCCGAGGAGCAGGGCGAAGATCTCAGCGATCGCCAGCAGCATGTATATCGAGCTCTGCTCGAAGAGGTTGACCAGGTTCTGCGCCGACAGGAACTTCGGGTTCGCGATCTGGAAGCTGACGGCGACCACCACGATGGCCAGGACTACGGGCAGGACACCGCTGTTACCGCCGCGGACCCGGGCCCAGGAGGCCCGGAGATACTGGCCCAGCGACTGCGCGACGAGCTCGGGTGGGACGTCGGCTGCGGCCTCGTGGGCGGCGGTCAGGTCGGCCACCGTCGTGGTGTCCGTCGCCCCGGCCGGAGCCTGGCTGGAGTCTGAGGTCACGTCAGACACGGGTCACGCTCCCAGCCCCGCGCAGTGATAGCACGTCAATCAGCACCGCGGCGAGGAGCACGGCGCCCGGCAGGATGTATTGCAGCGGCGTGGACAGACTACCCAGGTTGAGCAGGGAGACGCCGTAGGCGATGCCGCCGATGAGGAGGCCGCCAAGAACACCGTGGAGTGCCTTACCTCGGCCGCCGAAGAGGCTGACCCCGCCGATGACGGCGGCGGCGACCGTGTACAGGACGAGCTGACCGGGGTCTGCTGTATTGGTGCTGTACTGACCGAAGAAAAAGGCACCGAGCAGGAGGCCGCCGAGTCCGGCGGTCGCCGAGCAGAACGCGAAGGCCCAGGTGCGGATGCCGGCGAGGCTGACGCCGGCGCGGCGGGCCGCTTCGGGGTTGCCGCCGATGGCATAGAGGTAGCGGCCGAAGCGGGTCCGCCCGAGCACGAGCGTCCAGATGCCCAGCACGACGAGGACGATCGGGATCACCCACGGAACTCCCTGCACCGACTTGAGGGCGGTTCCGCGGTTGACATTGCAGATAGCCACCACAGCTATCCCGACCAGCGCCACCAAGGCGATTCTGATCGCTGTCACACTCGCCGGGGGAGCCACCAGGCCCTGGCGTCGCCTCCTGGCCGCGCGCAGCCACAGGGTCGTGCCGACGGCCCCGACCACCACCGCCAGAAGGACCCAGCTGACCACCGGGGAGATCACCCCCTGGACCAGGTCATAGATGACGAGCTGGTTGAACTTCGACGTGTCGAGGTTCACGGAACCGTCGGCGCCGCCGAGGACGACGATGAGGATTCCCGAGAAAAGAAGGAACCCGGCCAGGGTCACGATGAAGGACGGGATCTTGAGCCGGGCCGTCAGCGTCCCTTGGAGGGCGCCGAACACGCCGCAGGAGACGAGCGCGGCGAGTATGGCTGCCCACCACGGCCAGTGTTGCACCAGCTTGAAGGCGATCACCCCGCCGATCAGCGCGACCGCGCCGACCGAGAGGTCGATCTCCGCGAGGAGCAGAACCACTGTCTCAGCTATCGCCAGCACCATGTACACGGTGCTCAGCCCGAAGATATACACGAGGTTGCTCGGCCGCAGGAAGGAGTGCTGGGGGGTGATGATCTGGAAGGTGACGGCGACCACCACCATGGCCAGGAGCACGGGCAGGACACCGCTGTCGCCACTCCGGACCTTGAGCCACCAGGCCTGGAGGTACTGGCTCAGCGACTGGGCGACAAGTTCGCGGACCTCGGCCTCGGCATCGGGAGCGGATGTGAGGTCGGCCGCCGTCGTGGTGTCCGACTCCACGGCTGCGGTCTCGCCGGGGACCGTGGTCACGGGGAGTTCCCCCTCCGGGCCCATGGGCTCAGCCCTCGTCACTGGCGGATCTGGCCGGCTCGGGCGACCGCCCGTTGGCGCCACCCGTCGTCATGTACTCCACCACGCTCTGCCGGTCGAAGTCCGTAACCGGTGCCTCGGCCACCATCCGTCCCAGGTACAGTACCGCGATCCGGTCCGCGACCTCGAAGACGTCGTTCAGGTTGTGGGAGATCACCATCACCGCCAGCCCGCGATCGCGGAGCCGTTTGATCAGGTCAAGCACCTGCCGGGTCTGCACCACCCCGAGGGCGGCGGTGGGCTCGTCAAGCAGCACCAGCTTGGAGTTCCACATCACCGCCTTGGCCACCGCAACCGACTGCCGCTGACCTCCCGAGAGCGAGGCCACTGGCTGGCGGATCGAGCGCACCGTGGTCACCCGAAGGGTGCTCAGGGTGTCGGCCGCCGCTATTTCCATCGCGTCCTCGTCGAGCAGGCCACGGCGCAGCCGTTCCCGGCCGAGGAACATGTTCTGGACGATGTCCAGGTTGTCGGCCAGCGCCAGATCCTGGTAGACGGTCTCGATCCCGAGCGCGGCGGCGTCCCGGGTGCTCCGGATGTGTACCGGTCGCCCCTCGAAGTAGATCTGACCATGGTCCGGGTGGTGCGCACCGGCGATAGTGCGGGTGAGCACCGACTTCCCGGCACCGTTGTCTCCGCAGAGGCCGGTCACCTGGCCGGCGGGCAGGTCCAGGTTCACCTCGTAGAGCGCCTGCACCGGTCCGAAGTGCTTGTCGATGCCCCGCAGCTTCAGCAGCGGTTCCGCCTCGTCCCCGCCGCTGCTCGCGTCTTTCGGGGCCTCGTTCACCTCAGTCATGTTTCCCTTCCCGCCCCTTCGCCGGTCCCGGGTCACAACATCATCTCATCACGCCGGGGTTGGCAGACCCGCCTGATGACGGG
>DATDNR010000193.1:0-3418 GCA_036518175.1 Marmoricola sp. | reverse complement strand
GAACAGGTGGGGTGTGGCGCACGATTTGGGCCAGGACGATGGTCATGAGCATCATGTGCTCGCGGGCGGGGGCTGGCGAGTGCTGGGCGACCCACAGGATCCGGCCCGGGGTGGCCAGGTGCGAGAGCCCCGGGAATGGCTAACCGTCGGGTAGTGAATCGCCCCGGGTCTGATGGAGGCTCTCAATCCTGGAAAGGATGATGAGAGTCATGGCTGCACCGAGGAAGTACAGCGTGGAGTTGCGGGATCGTGCGATCCGGATGGCGCTCGACGCCCGAGAAGACCCCGAGACCCGCACCGGGGCGATCCATCGGATCGCCGACCAGCTGGGGATCCATCCCGAGGCGCTGCGGACCTGGGTTCGCCAGGCAGAGGTCGACGGCGGTGTTCGGCCGGGCACCAGCACTGATGACGCGAACCGGATCGCCGCGCTCGAGCGCGAGGTCCGCGAGCTGCGTCGTGCGAACGAGATTTTGAAGACGTCCGCGGCGTTTTTCGCCGCAGCGGAGCTCGACCGCAAGACCAAGTAGCCCGCGAGGTGCCGGTTGCGGTGGTCGTCGACTACATCGATGCCCACCGTGACCGCATCGTCGAGGGCAAGAAGCTCGGAGTCGAGCCGATCTGCACCGTCTTGTCCGAGGCGGGCGTGCAGATCGCTCCGAGCACCTACTACGCGGCCAAGACCAGGCCGCCGTCGGCCCGTGCGGTCCGCGACGCCGAGCTGGTCACCGACATCAAGGTCGCCCACAAGGCCAACCTCGGTGTCTACGGCGCGCGGAAGATCCACGCCGAGCTCAACCGCGAGGGCATCCGTGTCGCCCGCTGCACCGTCGAGCGGCTGATGCGCGCTGAAGGGCTGCGGGGGATACCGCGGGAGAAGACCCGCAAGACCACCGTCGGTGACAGCGCGGAGACCGAGCGGCCCGAGGACCTCGTGGACCGCAAGTTCGCCGCTACGGCACCGAACCAGCTGTGGGTGGCTGACCTGACCTATGTCAGGACGCACGCCGGCTGGACTTACGTCGCGTTCGTCCTCGACGTCTTCAGCCGGTTGATCGTGGGCTGGCAGGTGTCCACCAGCCTGCGCACTGATCTGGCCCTGGACGCCCTCGACATGGGGCTGTGGGCCCGGCAGCGGGCCGGGCAGGACGTCACCGGCCTGATCCATCACAGCGACAGAGGCGTGCAGTATCGAGCGATTCGCTACACCGAGCGGCTTGCTGAGGCCGACGCCGTCGCCTCGGTCGGCAGCCGCGGCGACTCCTATGACAACGCGATGGCCGAGGCGCTGAACTCGCTGTTCAAGGCCGAGTGCATCCGCAACCCGGCCATGCGACCAAGGGGCGGCTGGAAGAACGTCAGCGACGTCGAGATCGCCGTCGCCGAGTACGTCGACTGGTTCAACCACCGCAGGCTGCACGGCGAGATCGGGCTCGTCCCACCGGCCGAGTTCGAGGCCAACCACTGGGCGACCCACGCCACCGAGCACTACCGTGAGCAACCGGTCCTCACCGAGACCGGATCCAACTAACCGAGCCTCCACGAAACCCGGGGCGATTCAATGCGTTCGGGCACGGCTACCTGGACAGCTACAGCCTCGCCGGCGGTCACGAGTACGCCGAGGCCGTCACCGACCCCGACACGTGGCCCACGCAGGACGGCTGGAACGACTACCAGACCAGCGAGAACGGCGACAAGTGCGCCTACTTCCACCCCGCCAACCGAACGTTCGGCAGGTTCCATTTCGCGGTGCAACCGATGTGGAGCAACGAAGCCAACCACGGCACCGGCGGCTGCGCCATGGCCCGAGGCACAGGCGCGGCGCCTGTTCCCTCGCCGGTTCCCTGACCTTCAGCAGCACCCAGCAGCACCCAGGAGGCGTGCGACCAGTCCTGGTCGCCCTCGGAGGCCTACCACCGATCAGCGCCTGCGACCAACCTGGTGACCGGGTACACCTAGGCGCGGCCCGAGGGGATCAGGCTAGGGGGAGACGCCTGTCGGCCCATAATGGGCGGGCAAGACCGAGAGCAGGAGCGAATGACATCGGGGTTGTCCTGAGGGCTCTCCTGATTGAAGTCCTGACCTCCCGGGCCTCTGGGAGGTCAGGACTTTAATCCTGGCCTGCGAGTTCTGGATGAGCCCCGCTCAGCGACACGGTGACGCGGGGACGCGAAGCACGTTCCATCAGAACGCATAATTCGCTGAAGCCGAGGCCGCGGCAGTCTGCAGCCACGCCTCCATTTGCCGAGCCTGAGGGAGGGATCGCGGGCATCGCCCGCGACCCCTCCCGTTCGTCGTACTGCCGGAACTCCTCCCGTGTGCCTGAGCCGGGTTTTACTCCGCCCCGTCTGCCGCTACGTCAGCGTGATGTCGGCGACTGGATGACGGCCTGCTCCGGAGTTCTCGAACATGCCGTTCTCGAGCACTTGGACCAACAGGGCGTCACCGACCGGCTCGAGCTGGTTCTTGTGGACCGCGGCGTCACGGCCGCCGCGGCCCGGACCCTCGGTCGCGACCACGCCGTCCAGGTGCGCCGGGTCGGGTGGGACGACAAGCAGCCGGTCTTCCGACCCATCCGGCACGCCTGGCGCGTCGAGGTCGCCCGCGGCCGCCTCGGCCGCTCCCGCCGCCTGGCGAAGTCGTTCGAGAACACCACCGCCTCGGCGACCGGCTGGCTCCAGGTCGCCTGCATCGCCACCACGCTTCGCCACCTGTCCCGAGAGCAGGCGCGCCGGCGCCCAGCGGCACTCGCAGCCTGACCCGGCCACTCCGCAAAGCGCGCGGAATGCGGCATGAGCGGACGTCGAGGCGACATGGCACTCCGCCGTTCGGCAGGCAGTTATGGCCGACGGTCACTGCGCCCTGAAGAAGCACGCTAGTCAGGTGCCCGTCCTCGGCGGCACGATGGTGACCGTGAGCGAGCCCATCTTCACCCACGACCCGAAGGAACACCCGTCCGACTGCCTGGATGCGGTGCTGCACGAGCTCGCGTTCGAGGCGAGCCTGACCGGGCAGCATCGGCGGGAGACGTTCGACCGCGGCGAGCAGGCGCTGCGGGAGCTTCAGCGGCAGGTGGCGGAGGCGCGGGCGTGGGCGCGGGCGTACGAGCATCGGTTGTTCGCGTTCGACGTGAGCAACCCACCAGAGTGGCTGGCCGCGCCCCTGGATGAAGAGGGTCACTGAGGACAGAACTGGCAACCGGATCTCACCGCGAGCGCGCTTCCCTGTCCGCGCCTACCGGACGTCAGGTCGCGGTCACTGTCCGTACGAGAAGCGGAGGTCTGCGAAAGGGTCTCCCTCCCCGTTGCAGCCAGTTCCAGGTGGACTTGATCCCCGGGCCTGCTCGGCCACAGCGATGACCAGACGACTCTGCTCGGGCGTTCGGCCTCCAGGACGCGGGGGTCGACCTCGTCCGGCG
>DATDNR010000192.1:0-102687 GCA_036518175.1 Marmoricola sp. | reverse complement strand
GGCCTGCGGAAGGTAGTGAGACTCAGCCATCACATCCGCGCCCTCTTGCAGCCCGAGCCCCGGTAGGTTTCTGGCGTGGGCGTCGCCATCCGCCGTCGCAGTCTCGAGGTGCTGGTCTTCGTGGTCGGCGCGGCGAGCCTGGGTGCCGAGATCGCGGCAGCCCGGTTGCTGGCCCCGTGGTTCGGCGCCAGCACGATCGTGTGGGCCAACACGATCGCGACGGTGCTGGTCGCGCTGAGCATCGGCTACGCCCTCGGCGGCCGGGCGGCAGACCGCGACCCGACCCTGCAGGGCCTCTCCCGCATCGTGCTCGCGGCCGGTGTGCTGCTGGCGGTGGTGCCGTTCGCCGGTGACCCCTTCCTGCACGCCAGCGTGAGCGCCTTCGCGCACCTGTCGGTCGGGGTCTTCCTCGGCTCGCTGGTCGGGGTGGGCGTGCTCGTCGCGGTGCCGGTGCTGCTGCTGGGCATGGTCTCCCCCTACGCCGTGCGCCTCTCGGTGGCCGAGCTGCGCGACACCGGCCGCACCACCGGCCGGCTCTACGCGATCTCCACGGTCGGGTCGCTGGCCGGCACCTTCCTCGCCGCCCTGCTGCTGATCCCGGTGGTCGGCACCCGGCGTACCTTCCTGCTCTTCGCGCTCAGCCTGACGCTGGTGGCCCTCCCCGGTCTGGTGAGGGGGCGCCTGCCCGCGCTGCTCGCACCGGCGGTGATCCTCGTGCTGATCGCCCTGCCCGAGGGGCTGGTGAAGACCGCGAGCGCGGACGGCAGGGTGATCTGGGAGCGGCAGACCGAGTACCAGTACGCCCGCGTCGTGCAGGCCGCCGACGGGGAGCGCACCCTGGAGCTCAACGAGGGCCAGGCGGTCCACTCGGTCTACCGGCCCGGCCGCTACCTGGTCGGCGGCTACTGGGACGACATGCTGGTCGCGCCCTTCGCGGGCACCCACTCACCGCACCGGATCGCGATCCTGGGCAGCGCCGCGGGCACCACCGCGCGCGCGATCGGGCACTACTTCCCCGGCATCCGGGTGGACGCGGTGGAGCTCGACCCCGACGTGACCGCGGTGGGCCGTGCGCTGTTCGGCCTGCGGGGGCCGCGGCTGCACACCTACACCGCGGACGCGCGGCCCTGGCTGGAGACCACGACGGCGAGGTACGACGCCATCCTCGTCGACGCCTACCGACAGCCCTACATCCCCTTCTACCTGGCCACCCGGGAGTTCTTCGCCCTCGCCCGGCAGCACCTGCGGCCCGGCGGCGTCGTCGCGGTCAACGTCGGCCACCCCGAGCACTCCGACGCCCTGGAGAGGGTGCTCTCGGCGACGATGCGGGCGGCGTTCGGTCAGCGTCGCATCTGGCGCGATCCGGTCGACGCCACCAACACCGTGCTGCTCGGCACCACCGGACCGGTCGAGCCGTGGGTGGCGCTCGACGGCTCGCCGCTGCCGCCGCAGGTCGCGTCGGTGGCCGTCGCGACCTCCGGCCGGCTGGCGCCCGCGCTGCGGGGCGGCGACGTCTACACCGACGACAAGGCCCCGGTGGAGTGGCTGGTGGACCTCTCGCTCGCCAGGGTCGCCGAGCAGGGCCGGCGCTGACCACGGAAAGCCCCCCGGAGCGCTGACAACCTCACGACCCGCAGCGGCGTTGACCGATTGTGAACCACCTCCGGTTCGCATCAATCCCGAAGAGAGTGGGGGTCCTTTCATGCGCCGAGTCCTGGTTGCCCTGTTGCTGGTCACCGTGGCGCCGCTGCTGGCGCCGGTCAGTGCGAACGCCGCGACGGCGAGCCCGTCCCTGACGCGGCTGACCGTGCACGTCGCCGGCTGCGACCCGTGCAAGATCCGGCTCGTGCAGGCCCTGTCCGGACCCGGAGGGGCGACGGTGTGGCACTCGCGGCGCAAGCGGATCGGACGCGACGGCGTGGTCGCCTACACGGTCCCGCGCCAACGCACGCACGGCATGTCGTTCGAGCTCCAGGTGCCCTGGGAGGGCAACGTCGGCTCGGTGCCGAACGTGGTCACGCGCTACCGGGGTCAGCACGTCGGTCAGTGGTGGTCGGCGAAGAAGGCCAGGGCCTCCAAGCATGCGGAGGGTTGCTGGGCCGGCACCCGTCACGCGCACGCGACCCTGCGCTTCCGGGTCCTCCGGATCGCCGCCAAGGACGTCTTCGGCAACCCGACGCATGCCGCGGTCGCCTGGTTCGGCAGAGGGCTGCGGTCCTGGCGACCGATGACCACCACCTGGCACGGCCGCATCGGCAACCAGGACGCCTTCTACTGCCACCGTCCCTGACGTGGGCGGCGGTCGTCCGCTCCGCCGGGCGACCGCCGGCCCGTCCGCTCAGAGCAGGCGCCGGTCCGAGGCCCACCGGGTCAGCTCGTGCCGCGAGGAGAGCTGCAGCTTGCGCAGCACCGAGGACATGTGCGTCTCGACGGTCTTGATCGAGATGAACAGCTCCGAGGCGACCTCCTTGTAGGAGTAGCCGCGGGCGATCAGCCGCATCACCTCGCGCTCGCGCTCGGTGAGCCGGTCGAGGTCCTCGTCGACCTGGGCGACCTCGATGGTGCCGGCGAAGGCGTCGAGCACGAAGCCGGCCAGCCGCGGGGAGAAGACGGCGTCGCCCGACGCCACCCGGTCGATGGCGTCGACGAGCTCCGGCCCGGTGATCGTCTTGGTGACGTAGCCCCTGGCCCCGGCCCGGATCGTGCCGATCACGTCCTCCGCCGCGTCGGACACCGACAGCGCCAGGAAGCGGGTCCGGCCGGCGCGGCCCGTCGTACGCCGCATCACCTCGGCGCCGCCCCCACCGGGCAGGTGCACGTCGAGCAGCACCACCTCGGGCTGGTGCTCGACCACGGCGGCGACCGCCGAGTCGACGTCGGCCGCCTCGCCGACCACGCTGACGGCCTCGCCGAGCTCGGCGCGCACACCGGCGCGGAACATCGCGTGGTCGTCGACGATGACCACGGTGTGCCTGTCCATCAGTCCTCCTCGTGCGGGCGCGGCAGCCTGAGCCGCACCTCGGTGCCCTGCCCGGGCGTGGAGCGTACGACGGCCGTCCCGCCGTGTCGCTGCAGCCGGTCCACGATGCTGTCGCGCACGCCGTGCCGGTCGGCCGCGATCGCCGTCGGGTCGAACCCGACGCCCCGGTCGCGCACGAACACCTCGACGGCGTCCTCGCCGACCTCGGCGTAGGTGTCCACCTTGTCCACCCCGGCGTGCTTGGCGGCGTTGACCATCGCCTCGCGTGCCGCCAGCACGACCGGCCGCACCGCAGCGCTGCCCGGCAGGTCACCGACGCAGACCACCTCGACCGGCACCCCGAAGCCGTCCTCGACCTCCGCCGCCATCCGGCGCAGCGCGGCCGCGAACGACCCGCCGTCGGTGGCGGCGGAGTCGTAGAGCCACGAGCGCAGGTCGCGCTCCTGGGCCCGGGCGAGCCGGGCCACCGTCGCAGGGTCGTCGGCGGAGCGCTGGATCAGCGCCAGCGTCTGCAGCACCGAGTCGTGCAGGTGGGCGGCCACGTCGGCGCGCTCCTGGGAGCGGACCCGCTCGGCGCGTTCCTGGCCGAGGTCGGTGGACAGCCGCACCAGCCACGGTCCGACGATCAGGCCGAGGCCGAGCACCCCCAGCAGCGCGGCCAGCCCCACGTCGCGCGCCGCGGCCAGCGACGCGTTGCGCAGGGTGAAGAGCATGATCGCGCCGACCAGCAGCCCGACGCCCACGACCAGCCGCACCCAGCCGCTCCAGCCGCCGGTGCCGAGGATGCCGCCGAAGGGACCCACCCCGGTCGTGGTGTCGCGCCAGCGCTGCCGCTGCGCCTCGTCGGCCTGCCACCACAGCACGGCCAGGCCGCCGCCGGCCAGGATCAGCGGCCAGACCACGAAGATGCGGCCGGTGAGCACCGACAGCAGCACCAGGACGCCGATGACGACCGCGGCCAGGGCCACCAGCGGTCCCTGGTCGGCCAGCCGCCGGGGCCGCCCACCGCGCTTGCCCTGCCGGGTGGCGGCAGCCAGGCCCGGGGCCTCGTCCCGGCTCGGCCGCCGTGCCGGCAGGAACATCCACAGCGCCGCGTAGAGCACCACGCCGAGCCCGCCCACCGGCGTCAGGCAGAGGAACAGCACCCGCAGCCAGATCACCGGCAGGCCGAGGTGGTGCGCCAGGCCGGCCGCCACCCCGCCGAGCAGCGACTCGTCGGTGGCGCGGTAGGCACGCCGCGGCTCGAAGCGCTCCGCGGTCTGGCCGGGCAGGGTCTGGCTCATCTCACCGCACATCGTGGCACCCCGGGGGCGCGCGGACATCGGGGCGACACCCCGAGCGGTCCCCGAGTCGCCGCGGCGGCGGTCCGGGGCCTTTCAGGGTCGTCCCCGATGGTTCCGGCGACGCCTCGGCCACAGGATGGAGCCATGACCGAGACCGACGAGCGTCCCCCCGAGGGCCGCCCCCAGCAGGCCCACGAGGGCCCCCGCGTCTCCGGACAGGAGATGCGCGACCTGGGCCGCCTGCGCCGCAGCCGCACCGACCGCTACCTCGGCGGTGTCGCGGCCGGGATCGCCCGGCACTTCGACATCGACCCGACCGTCGTGCGGGTGCTGTTCGTGGTGACCAGCTTCTTCGGCGGCGCCGGCGTGCTCGCCTACGCCGCGTTCTGGCTGGTCGTCCCCGAGGAGGGCGATGACCACAGCGTGCTGCACCTGCGCGGCGACGTGCGCCGCAACGCGATCATCGTCGTCGCCGCGATCGCCGTGCTGGTGCTGCTCGGCAACGCCTGGGGTGGCGGCTGGGGCTTCTGGCACTTCTCCTGGCTGCTGGTGGTGGTCGGCCTCGCCGCGCTGCTGCTGGCCAACCGCGACCACCGGCGCCACGACGCCGCGACGAGCACCGCACCCGCCCCGCCGGCGAGCGCGCCGCCGCAGCCGCCGTACGACGACGTCACCGCGACCGAGGCCACCCAGCCGCTGCCCTGGCAGCCGCCCGCGCCCGCGCCGGCGCCGAGGCCCCGCCGCGCCGGCGTCATCTGGTTCTGGCCGACGCTGGCACTGATCGCCATCGGCCTCGGCACGCTCGCCGTGATCGGCGCCGGCCAGGGCCTGCCCGCAGGCAGCTATCCGGCACTGGCCCTGGCGATCATCGGTGCGGTACTGCTGCTCGGCGCCTTCGTCGGCCGGGCCGGAGGGCTGATCGCGCTCGGGCTGCTGGCCAGCATCGCGCTGGTGATCAGCACGGCGGCCGGCCAGATCGGCCTGGACACCCAGGCCCGCGACCTGCACCGGACGCCGACCACGGCCGCCGCGGTGCAGCCCCGCTACCACGTGGGCACCGGGCGGATCCTGCTCGATCTCGGCCAGGTCGCCGACCCGGCCGCGCTCGACGGCCGCAGGATCGCGGTCAGCAACAACGTCGGTGACATCGAGGTGACCGTGCCGCGTGACGTCGACGTCGTCGTCGACGCCGACATCAGCTACGTCGGCGGCATCCACGTCGACGGCGAGAGCCGCACCGGGGACAGCCCCACGCTGCACACGGTGATCGACGGCGGCACCGGCGTGCCACAGCTGAGGCTCGACCTGCACGAGCGGGTCGGCCAGATCAAGGTCGTCCAGGAAGGGGCCTTCCAGTGAACCGCACCATCCGCATCGCCCACCTGGTCTTCGGGCTGCTGTTCCTCGGCATCGCCGGGGTCTGGCTGCTCCACGCGACCGGAGTGCTGAGCGCCGACCAGCTGGCCCTCTCCGGGCCGGTGGTGCTGATCGCCGCCGGCGTCGTCGGCCTCGCGGTCAGCCTGACCACCTCGGCGCGAGGCGACCGGCCGGAGCCCTCCAGGTACGACGACCCTTCCGTCACCGCAACGACCCCCGAAAGCATCGAGACCGACAAGCAGGAGGAAGAACACCATGAGTGAGCAGCAGGACAGGCGCCGGATGACCCGAGGCAGCGACCGGATGCTCGGCGGCGTCTGCGGAGGCGTGGCCGACTACTTCGGCATCGACCCGACCATCGTCCGGTTGCTGACCGTCATCGCGGGAGTGATCTTCTTCCCGCTGGCCGAGGTCGGCTACCTGGTGGCCTGGCTGGTGATGCCGGAGAGCTGATCCTCAGGAGCCCGACAGCGACCGGGTGATCACCTGGTTGGCCGCTCGCTGGAAGCCCGCGACGACGGCCTCGAGCGTGAGCTGACGCAGCCGCGCGAGAGTCCGCTCGAAGCGGGCTTTCTCCTGCTCTGAGTGCGCCTGCTCCCGGAACGGCGCGAGCACCTTGGTGCGCAGGATGCCGGTGAGCTCGTCGGCGAGTGCGTCCATGTGCCGGTCGATCGCCTCCCCGGCCTCGACCATCGAGTCGACCGGGATGTCGAGGCCGAGGATCTGCACGGCGACGTCGAACGGCGGCAGCGGCTCGAAGCCGGAGCCCTCCCGGCGCACCGCGCGCAGCTGCTCCAGCAGCTCGATGTGCTCCTCGTCCAGCCGGCGGCCGGCGCGTTCCTCCAGCTCCCGCCGGCCCAGCACCTCGTGCCGGTCACCGGTCCAGGAGGTCAGCATCGCCCGCTGCAGGGCCAGGTCCTCGACGCTGGCGTCCAGCGGAACCCGGCTCAGGTAGCGCTCGATCGCCGCCAGGGTGAACCCGTGGTCCTGCAGGGCCCGGATCAGGTCCAGCCGGGCGCGGTGGTCGGGGCCGTACCACGCGATCCGGCCTCGGCGGACCGGCGGCGGCAGCAGGCCCAGGCCGGCGTAGTAGCGCGTGGTCCGCACCGTCAGTCCCGCCGCCGAGGCGAGCTCGTCGACGGTGACCCAATCCCCGGCAGCACCGACCTCTGGCCTGTTCACACCGGAACAGTAGGACTGGCACACTCGTGCTGCAATCTTCGCGCGCACCCGACACGAGGCCCGACCCCGAGGAGACCTGATGCGGGAGATCTTCACCGACGAGCACGAGGCCTTCCGGCGGTCCGTGCGCACCTTCCTCGAGCGCGAGGTGGTGCCGCACCACGCGCAGTGGGAGCACGACGGCCAAGTGCCCCGTGAGCTGTGGACCAGGGCCGGCGAGGCCGGGCTGCTGTGCTTCGACGTCCCGGAGGAGTACGGCGGCCCGGGGGTGAGGGACTTCCGCTACAACATGGTCGTCGCCGAGGAGCTCACCCGCGCCGGTGCCTCCGGGCCCGGCTTCGCGGTGCACACCGACATCATCGTCCCCTACCTCACCGCGCTCGGCACCGAGGAGCAGAAGCGCCGCTGGCTGCCCGGCTGCGTCGCGGGCGAGACCATCACCGCGATCGCGATGACCGAGCCCGGCGCCGGCTCCGACCTGCAGGGGTTGCGCACCTCCGCCGTGGACAAGGGCGACCACTACGTGCTCAACGGCGCCAAGACCTTCATCTCCAACGGCATCCTCAGCGACCTGGTCATCGTGGTCGCCCGGACCGACCCCGAGGCCGGCCACCTCGGTTTCAGCCTGCTCGTCGTGGAGCGCGGCATGGCGGGCTTCGAGCGTGGCCGCAACCTGGAGAAGGTCGGCCTGAAGGCCCAGGACACCGCGGAGCTCAGCTTCGACGACGTCGTGGTGCCCAAGGAGAACCTGCTCGGCGAGGAGGGCCAGGGGTTCGTCTACCTGATGCAGAACCTTCCCCAGGAGAGGCTCTCCATCGCGATGATCGCCGCGGCCGCGGTCGAGCGCGTGCTCGAGCTCTGCCTGGACTACGTGAAGACCCGCGAAGCCTTCGGCCGGCCGATCGGCAAGTTCCAGAACACCCGCTTCGCCCTCGCCGAGATGGCGACCGAGGCCCACATCTGCCGGGTCTTCGTCGACGACTGCGTCCGCCGCCACAACGAGGGGAAGCTCGACACGACCCTGGCCTCGATGGCGAAGTGGTGGACCACCGAGCTGCAGACCAGGGTGGCCGACAAGGGTGTCCAGCTGCACGGGGGCTACGGCTACATGCTGGAGTACCCGATCGCCAAGGCGTTCATGGACAGCCGGATCCAGACCATCTACGGCGGCACCACCGAGATCCAGAAGGAGATCATCGGTCGATCGCTCGGTTTGTGACCAATCCTCACGGCCAGCACTGACTATGGCGAATCAGGACCTTCTCCCCTACCGCGACATCCCGCCGCTGCCGACGCTGGACCGGCCGAAGACCCGTGGGACTCGGGAGGCCGGAGTGATGGCCGGGAGACACGAAGGCGAGCCGGATCTGAACCTCCGGCTGTTCTCGAGCAGGTGGACCCTGCTCATCGGCGCAGCCATCGGTGCGTTGGCGGCCGGCGCGGTGTGGGCGATCATCGGTGCCGTCGCCCAGTCCGATCCGGCGCCGTCGGGCTCGCAGACGATCAGCCACGACAGCGGCCCGGGCGCAGTGACCGCCGCCGACCAGGCGGCCGGCCCCAGGGCGGCCCTGTCCGGTTGCCAGGCCCGCTACCGCGCCCAGCAGGCCCCCCTCGACGCCGCCGCTGCCTCGCTGGCCCAGTGGCGGGTGCACATCTCGGCGATGAACAGGCTGGTCGCCGGCAAGATCAGCTGGGCGCAG
Source organism: Marmoricola sp. (assembly GCA_036518175.1). Classification (GTDB taxonomy): domain Bacteria; phylum Actinomycetota; class Actinomycetes; order Propionibacteriales; family Nocardioidaceae; genus Marmoricola. The sequence goes on along the minus strand of DATDNR010000192.1, from coordinate 94,165 downwards.
GCGAGCACGTTCTGGAACCAGACCCGGAAGGGAGCCCGGCACCATCTGGCCAGCTACGACGCGGCGCGGCAGAGCCTCGATCGCAACGGGCCCGGCACGTGTCCCCGCAGGATGGTCCAGGCCCGGTGGCCCGGTGTCCGGGCATGCGCCCGGGCCGTCGCCGCGCGCGACCACGAGCTGCAGGCCGCCGACGTCGCACTGCGCACCTGGTCGAAGCACGTCCACGACATGGAGATGCTGCGCATGGGGATGATGAGCCCCACCACGGCCGGCCAGATGTGGATGCACAACTGGAAGCTCGGAGACCGGGAGCTGAAGGCCTACCGGACCGCCCACCGGGCCTCGGCGGCCCAGCACTGCGGCTCGGCGTAGGCGACACCGGGATGCGCATCGCCGGACAGGCTCAGAGGATCGGTCGCCCTCCGGTGACGGCGACCCTCGCCCCCGAGACGTAGCTGGCCTCGTCGGAGGCGAGCAGCACGTAGACCGGAGCCAGCTCCACCGGCTGGCCGGGCCGGCCCAGCGGCACGTTGCCACCGAACTGCTCGACCTTCTCCGGCGGCATCGTGGAGGGGATCAGCGGGGTCCAGATGGGCCCCGGCGCGACGCTGTTGACCCGGATGCCACGCTCGCCGAGCATCTGCGCGAGACTCGCGCAGAAGTTCGCGATCGCGGCCTTGGTCGCGGCGTACGGCGCCAGTGTCGGGCTGGGATTGTCGGAGTTGACCGAGGAGCTGCCGATGATCGAAGCACCCGGCCCCATGTGCGGCACCGCCGCCTTGCAGAGGTGGAACATCGCCGACAGGTTGGCCGCGATGGTGTGGTCCCACTCCTCGTCGGGGATCTCCTCGAGGGTCTCGTGGGTCATCTGGTAGGCCGCGTTGTTCACCAGCACGTCGATGCGGCCGAACTCCTCGACCGCGCGGGCGATGAGGTCCCGGCAGTGCTGAGGCTCGGAGAGGTCCCCGTCGACCAGGACGGCCCGCCGGCCGGCGTCCTCGACATGACGGGCGGTGTCCCGGGCGTCGTCGTGCTCCTCGAGGTAGGAGATCACGACGTCGGCACCCTCGCGGGCGTAGGCGATCGCCACGGCCCGGCCGATCCCGCTGTCGGCCCCGGTGATCACCGCGACCTTGCCCTTCAGGCGGCCGCTGCCCTCGTAGCTCTCCTCGCCGCAGTCGGGGCGCGGCTCCATCTCCGCCTGCGTGCCGGGCGGCTGCTGCTGTTGTGGTGGCTGTTGGCTCATGCGGGGCCCTGTGCCCACAACCGGCCGACAGCCAACCTCAGGACCGGAGCATGTCGGCCAGCTCGGTCCGAGTGCTGATCCCGAGCTTGGCGTAGACCTTGCGCAGGTGGTATTCGACCGTCTTCGGGCTGAGGAAGAGAGCGGCCGCGGCCTCCCGCGTGGTGCGCCCCTCGACGAGCAGCAGGCTGACCTGCAGCTCCTGGGGGGTGAGCCCGACACGCGGGTCCGCGTCGCGCCGCCGGACCGTCTCACCGGTGGCGGCCACCTCGGCTGCGGCGTGCTCCGCCCAACGGGCAGCGCCGAGCCCGTCGAAGTCGTCGAGGGCCGCGCGCAGCTGCGTCCGCGCGTCCACCCGGCGTCCCGCGCGGCGCAGCCACGCGCCGAACGCCAGCCGGGTGCGCGCCGTCTCGAAGCGGTCGAGGGTGGCCCCGTGGATGCCGAGCGCGGCCTGGAAGCACGGCTCCGCGCCACCGTCGGGCGTCACCAGGCCGCGCGCCCGCGCGGCGCGGGCGAGTGCCCACGGCTGGCCCTTGGCCCGGGCGGCCTGCTCGTACGACGCCGCCACCGCCTGCGCCTCCTCCACCTCCCCGAGCCGCAGCAGTGCCTCGGCCAGCTCGGGCCCCGGCACCAGGTCGACGTCTGCGAGCTCGTGGACCCGCAGCAGCGCCTCCAACCGGCGGAACTCCCGCACCGCCCGCTCGGCCTTGCCCAGCGAGAGCTCGAGGTCTCCCAGCGCGTAGCGCACCCAGGCCTCGGCCATCGGCAGGTGCGCAGACGCCAGCGCATCGAGCACCTGCTCGGCATGGTCGCGGCAGGGCCCCTCCCGGCCCAGACGGGACTCCAGCCAGCACAACCCGGCCAGCGACATCAGTCGCTCGGTGACCTGGCCGGTCTCCTCCGCCAGCCGGACCGACTCGCTGTAGTTGGCCTCCGCCTCCGCCCACGCCGACGTCGTCGCCTGGTCGCGGGCGACGTAGAACAGGATCGCCGGCAGCGCACCGACGCCCGCCTCGGCGCGGATCTCGTCGACGTACTCGCGCAGGGTCCGCCCCTCGGTCGCGTCCCGGAGGAACAGCGGCACCAGCATCACGCAGGAGAGTCGGTGCGGATCGCGGTAGAGCGTGCGCGTGGCCTCGACCAGCGGCACCGACGCGCGCAGGTCCTCCGCGCCACCCTCCTCCCCGGCGAGGATCCGGGCCAGGCCGGTGGCGATCAGCCCGAGCGCACGCGCCTTGGGATCCGCCACGGACGGCACCAGCCCCCGGAGCCGGATCGCCAGGCGGGAGGCGGCCGCTGCGCCGGCGAGGTAGAAGCTGGCGAGCACCGCATCGGCGACCAGCATGCACTCCTCTGCGGGATCGGTGCTGAGGTCGGCCGCGGCCAGCAGCATCTCCTGGGCACGGCGCAGCCGGCCGGTGCGGGCGGCGATGGCGCCGCGCAGGGCCAGCTCCCCGACCCGGGCCTGTGGGTCCGGCACCGCGCGCGCGTGCTGGTCCAGCAGTCCCAGGGCACGCTCGGTCAGGCCCGCGGACCACGCCGCCCGTGCCGCCCGCAGCAGCCGGTCGGCCCGCCGCCCGGGGTCGGGACTGAGCCGGCCGGCACGCTCGAACGCTCCCGACGCCACCGAGTAGGCGGTGCGCCCGGCCGCCCGCTCACCCGCCTCCTCCAGCAGCTCGGAGACGGCCGCGTCGGGCCTCCAGACACCCTCGGCTAGATGCCAGGCGCGTCGGTCGCTGTCGCCCTCGGGCAGGGACTCGGCGACCGCCAGATGCGCGGCCCTGCGCTCGCGCGCCCCGGCCCGCGAGTAGACCGCGGAGCGCACCAGCGGGTGCCGGAAGGCGACCCGGCCGACCCGGATGGTGACCAGCCCGGCGTCCTCCGCTCCGGCGAGCGCATCGGCGTCGAGGCCCAGAGCCGTGCAGGCACGCAGGGTGAGCGGCAGGTCCCCACCGCAGACCGCCGCGACGAGGAGGGCGCTGCGGCACTCGTCGTCGAGCAGCTCCAGCCGGCGGGCGAAGGCTGCCGTGACCGCGTCGGGCACCCGCACCGGCAGCTCGCCCGGGCCGGTGGCCAACGCGTCGAGGTCGTCCCGGGCCAGCTCCAGCAGCGCCAGCGGGTTGCCTTCCGCAAGCCGGAGCAACGGGTCCAGGCGCTGCGGTGACCGCGGCCCGCCGACCGTCCGGGCGACCAGCTCGGCTGCCGCCCGCGCGTCGAGCCCACCCAGGTGCAGCACCGGCAGGCCGGCGACCAGGTGATCGGCCTCCGGGGTCCGCGCCGTGGCGAGCACGGCCACCGCGTCGGCTGCCAACCGCCGGGCCGCGAACAGGATGGCCTCCGCGGACGGCCGGTCCACCGCGTGCAGGTCGTCCACCACCAGGACGACCGGCACCTCCTCAGCACATCGGGACAGCAGCGCGAGCAGGGCGGCGCCGATCAGGAACCGGTCACCGCTGCCCGGTGCGGCACCGGAGATCGCCAGCGCGCCGGCGAGGGCCGACGCCTGCCGCGGAGTGAGGTCCTCGAGACGGTCCAGCACCGGCCGCAGCAGCTGAAGCAGCCCGCCGAAGGGGAGGTGTCGCTCTGCTTCCAGCCCGGTGGCCCGGAGCACCCGCATGCCGTCCACCCCGGCGACGGCGTCCTCGACCAGGGCGGTCTTGCCCACCCCCGCCTCGCCGGCGACCACCAGCGTGCCGCTCACCCCGAGACGCGCGGTCTCCAGCAGCCGCCCGATCGCCTGCCGCTCACGATCCCGGCCCAGGAGCTGCGGCCGCACCACCCTCCGCAGTCTAGGGCCGCCCCCGGGCCCCAGGTATGGCACGACTAGGGGGGTCACCGGATGCGGTGAGCGGGCGGCCACGGCGAACGTGGAACCACCACACCGAAGCACCACGGCCACCGGCCGGAATGGAGCACAACCATGAGCACCATCACCACCAGCCCCGTCGACAACGGCGTCAACGTGGACGCCCTGCTCGACGCCCGCGCCGCCCTCGCCGAGCACCCCGAGATGGCCCAGTTCGAGTGGCGGTCGTCGGTGACCTGGGTGAACGGCACCCACAGCCGCGCCGACATCACGGGCTTCTACGGCTTCACCGAGGAGCAGGAGCACCACACCACGTTCACCTTCGACGCCGACCACCCGCTGCAGTTCGCCGCCCAGGACAACGGCCCGGCACCGGTCGAGTACGTCCTGGCCGGGCTCGGCGCCTGCCTCACCGCCGGTGTCGCCGCCGTGGCCCAGCAGCGACAGATCCAGCTGCGCTCGGTCAAGGCCACCGTGACCGCCGACATGGACCTGCACGGCATCCTCGGCGCGGACCCGGAGGTACGCAACGGCTTCAGCGGTGTCTCGGTGGACTACCAGATCGACGCCGACGCCACTCCGGAGGAGATCCGGGCCATCGTCGCCCAGTCGCAGAAGCGCTCCGCGGTCTTCGACGTCGTGACCAACCCGACCGACGTCACCGTCACCGTGTCCTGATGCCCACCGTCACCGCCGTCGTGGTCGGGGCAGGCCACTGCGGGCTGGCGATGAGCCGCCACCTCGCCGCGCGTTCGATCGACCACGTGGTCCTCGAGCGCGGTGAGGTGGCGAACTCCTGGCGCACGCAGCGGTGGGACTCCTTGCGGCTGCTGACCCCGAACTGGATGACCCGGTTGCCCGGCTGGGCGTACCGGGGTGAGGACCGTGACGGGTTCCAGTCCGCCGCGGAGGTCGCCGCGCTGGTCACCGCGTACGCCGAGGCGTCCGCTGCCCCGGTCGTCACCGGGACGACGGTGACCAGCGTCCGCCCGGGCGGTCCGGGGTTCGAGGTGGACACCACCCAGGGTCGCTGGCACGCCCGCGCCGTGGTGCTGGCGGCCGGGACCACCCGGGCCGCCGTGCCGGTCCTCGCCCGGCACCTCCCTGACGGGATCGTCTCGGTGCCGGCGACGGGCTACCGCAATCCCGAGCAGCTGCCCGAGGGCGGCGTGCTCGTGGTCGGCGCCTCCGCCAGCGGGTTGCAGATCGCCGAGGAGCTGCAGCTCTCGGGGCGGCCGGTCACGCTGGCCACCGGCGAGCACGTCCGGGTGCCGCGTCGCTACCGCGACCGGGACATCCTGTGGTGGCTGGACGAGCTCGGCGTGCTCGACGAGCGGTGGGACGAGATGGACGACCTGGTCCGGGCACGGCACCTGCCGTCGCTGCAGCTCGTCGGCAGGACCAGCACGCTCGACCTCAACGCACTGCAGGCTTCGGGTGTGCGGCTGGTCGGCCGCTTCGCGGCGCTGCGCGACCACACCGCCCAGTTCTCCGGCTCGCTGCCCAACGTGTGCGCCCTGGCCGACCTGAAGATGGGCCGGTTGCTCGACGCCGTCGACGACCACGCCGGGGGCCGGGGCGAGCGCCCGGAGCCGACCAGGGTCGGACGGGCACCGCTGGCCATCGACCTGCGCTCGGGCGAGATCCGCTCCGTCGTCTGGGCGACCGGAGTGGCACCGGACCTCTCCTGGCTCGACGTGCCGGTGCTCGACCACCGCGGCCGGCTGCGTCACGACGGCGGTGTCACCCGCTGGCCCGGTCTCTACGTGCTGGGCCTGCCGCTGCTGCGCCGCCGTCGCTCCACCTACATCGACGGCGCCCGCGCCGATGCCGACGAGCTGGCGACGCACCTCCTCGACCGGTTCCTCGCCCGGCGCCTTCCCGTGAGGAGGGAGGCCTCATGAACGGCAATCCCCTGGCGACGTCGATCGCCACTGCGGTCGCCGACCGGGCCCTCGACCGGCTGGGCACCCGGCTGACCGACGAGGTCCGGCTGCGCGCCCTCCTGCCCGGAGGGCCGATCGAGGACCACGGCCGTGAGGCCGTGCTCGCGCGCTTCGCCGAGTGGTTCGGTGGCTACGACACCGTGGTGCTCACCGACGTGGCCGGGGACGACGTGGGCGACCGGGTGCTCGTGCACTACAAGCTCGTCTTCGACCCCGACGCCGACCGGCGGGTGCTCACCCAGACCCTGGTCTGCACGATCTGGGACGGGCTGGTCGGTCGGATGGATCTGGTCTGCTCCGGCTTCCGGGAGTACTGATGACCCAGCGCAGCATCGAGGAGCTCGACCACTGGGGTGACTACGACCGGGACGACCCGTTCGCGCTCTTCGCCGAGGTGCGCGCGGCCGGCCCGGTGCACGAGGTGACCCTGGCCGACGGCCACCGCGCCTACCTCGTGGTGGGGTACGCCGCCGCCCGCGAGGCCCTGAACCATCCTGACCTGTCCAAGGACATGCACGCGGCCCTGGCCCGCGACAGCGCCGTCGTCGCCGAAGGGCTGCCCGGGCCCGACTTCGCCCGCCACATGCTCAGCGTCGACCCTCCCGACCACACCCGCCTGCGCGGGATGGCCACGAAGGCCTTCACCCGCACCCGGCTGAAGGCGCTGGAGCCACGGATCCGGGAGATCACGGCCGAGCTGCTCGATGACCTCGCGGTGCAGGAGGGGCCGGTGGACCTCGTTGCGGGGTTCGCCGGGCCGTTGCCGTTCGCCGTGCTCGGCGAGCTGCTCGGCATCCCCCGGGCCGAGCAGCGCCGCCTCGCCGGCTGGTTCACGACCCTGCTGGCGCCGTACGCCGGGGCGGAGCCGCCCGCCGAGATGGTGGCGGCCTCGGACCACGTCGTCGGCTTCCTGGTCGACCTGGTCGACCGCCGGTGGGACGCGCCGACGGACGACCTGGTCGGCGACCTGGTGCAGGCCTGCCGCGAGGGCGGGCTGACCAGGCCTGAGCTGCTGTCGACGTTGTTCCAGCTCGTCGTCGCCGGGCACGACACCACCACCAGCCTGCTCGGCAACGGCGTCGCGGCGCTGCTCACCCATCCGGAGCAGCGCGATGCCCTCGCGGCCGACCCCGGCCTGGTGCCGCAGGCGGTGGAGGAGTTCCTCCGCTGGGACGCCCCGGTGCCGCACGCCACCTTCCGCTACGCCGCCCGCGAGGTGACCATCGCCGGCACGGTCATCCCGGCCGGCGTCCAGGTGCTGGTGTCGCTGGCCGCCGCCGGGCGCGACCCGGAGCGCAACCCGGAGGCGGAGACGTTCGACATCGCTCGCAGCGCAGGCGCCCACCTGGCCTTCGGGCACGGCATCCACCACTGCCTCGGCGCACGGCTGGCCAGACTGGAGGCGGAGATCGCGTTCACCGCGCTCCTCGCCCGCCACCCCCGCCTGCGTCTCGCCGTACCTCCAGAGGAGCTGCACTGGCAGCACGGTGACGGGCTCGTCCTGCGCGGGCTGTCCCGGCTGCCGGTCTTGCTGTCGGGCCCCGGCCCGGCAGAGAATTCCCCATGACCCGCGCACGCGAGCCGGACGCGGAGGGCTTCGTCGAACGCGGCGGGGTCAAGATCCACCACGAGGTGTACGGCGGGGACGGCCCGCCCGTCCTGCTGCTGCCGACGTGGACGATCATCCACAGCCGGTTCTGGAAGCTGCAGGTGCCCTACCTGTCCCGGCACCACCGGGTGATCGTCTACGACGGCCCGGGCAACGGCCTCTCGGACCGGCCCCTGGACCCGGCGGCCTACGACCACGACCGCCAGGTCGGCTACGCGCTGGACGTCCTGGACGCCACCGGCACCGACCGAGCCGTCGTGGTCGGGCTGTCCCGGGCCGCGGAGTGGGCCCTGCAGCTCGCGGGCGAGCACGGCGACCGGGTTGCCGGCACGGTCGCCATCGGCGCCAGCCTGCCGCTCACCGACCCCTATCCCTTCCGCGAACCCACGGCCGGCGACCTCGAGGGGCTCGCGCAGTCCCGGGTGCCCCTGGTGGCCCGGGACCCGCTCGAGCACTGGGTGAAGTACGACCCGGCCTACTGGGAGCAGCACTACGAGGACTTCCTGTGGTTCTTCTTCGGGATGTGCTTCCCCGAGCCGCGCTCGACCAAGCCGATCGAGGACTGCGTCGGGTGGGGGCTGGACACGGTCCCCCAGGTGCTCACCGCCGAGATGGCGTGCGACCGACCGACCCGGGAGACCATCGAGGGGTGGTGCGCGGCCATCACCGCGCCCGTGCTGGCGATCCACGGTGACCGCGACCTGCTCAGCCCGCCGGACCGCGCCCGGCGCATCGCCGAGCTGACCGGCGGGGAGTGCGTGATCATCGCCGGTGGCGGGCACATCCCCCTGGCCCGCGACCCGGTCAAGGTCAACCACCTCATCCACGACCTGGCCACCCGCACCGCCCCCGTCTCCCGGGCCAGGACCTGGACGCACGCCCGCGGCCGGCCGAGACGGGTGCTCGCCATCTCCTCCGCCATCGGCCTGGGCCACGCGCGGCGCGACGTCGCCGTGGTCCGGGCGCTCCGGCAGCAGCGCCCGGACGTCCGGGTGGACTGGCTGGCACAGCACCCGGTGACCCGGGTGCTCGAGCAGCGCGGTGAGACGGTGCACCCGGCGAGCGCGTGGCTTGCCAGCGAGTCCGGGCACATCGAGGCGGAGTGCGGCGAGCACGACCTGCACTGCTTCGAGGCACTGCGCCGGATGGACGAGATCCTGGTGCACAACTTCCACGTCTTCGACGACGTCGTCCGCGACGGTGACTACGACCTGGTCGTCGGGGACGAGGCCTGGGACGTCGACCACTTCCTGCACGAGAACCCCGAGCGCAAGCGGTTCGCCTTCGCCTGGATGACCGACTTCGTGGGCATGCTGCCGATGCCCGACGCCACGGCGCGCGAGGCCCTGCTGACCGCCGACCACAACGCCGAGATGATCGAGCACGTCGAGCGGTTCCCCCGGCTGCGCGACCGGGCGGTCTTCGTCGGCGACCCCGAGGACATCGTGCCGGAGACCTTCGGCCCGGGCCTGCCCTCCATCCGGGAGTGGACCGAGCAGCACTTCACCTTCTCCGGGTACATCACCGGCATCGACCCGGCGGACGCCGACGAGGTGGCCGGGCTGCGGGACAGCCTCGGCTGGTCGCCGGACGAGCGGGTCTGCCTCGTCACGGTCGGAGGGTCGGGGGTCGGCGAGGACCTGCTGCGCCGGGTCGGCGCGGCGTACGAGGCGGCGCGCGAGCGCGTGCCAGGCCTGCGGATGGTGGTCGTCACCGGCCCGCGCATCGATCCCGCGGTGGTGGCACCGCGGCCGGGGCTGGACGTGCACGCGTTCGTGCCCGACCTCCACCGCCGGCTCGCCGCCAGTGATCTCGCCGTGGTGCAGGGCGGACTGACCACGACGATGGAGCTCACCGCTGCCCGCAGGCCGTTCGTGTACATCCCCCTGCGGCACCACTTCGAGCAGAACTTCCACGTCCGCCACCGCCTCGAGCGGTACGGCGCCGGCCGCTGCATGTCCTACGACGAGGCGTGCGATCCCGAGCGGCTCGCGGCCGCGATCGCGGACGAGGTCGGTGCCGAGGTGCGCTACCGGCCGGTCGAGGCCGGGGGCGCCGAGCGGGCCGCCGCCCTGCTGGCCGAGCTGCTCTGAACCGGTTCTGGGCCCGACTTCCGCGCGCTGCGGTGCCGGGCGGGCCGCGGGACGTGGTGGCTGTTGCCAAACGGGCCTGGAGCGATCAGTGTGGTCAGATGTCTCGGGTTGTCTCGGTTGTCCTCTTCCTGCTGGTCTGCGCCCTCACACTCGGGCTCGGCGTCGCCCCGTCAGGAGCTGCCGCGTCCGGAGCGCCGCCGTCCGCGGCGGTGCGGCACCCGGGCACGACGACCTACCACAACCCGTTGCGCCCGGTGGTCCCCGGCGGCGGCACCGTGCAGAGCTGCGCGGACCCCACCGTCTTCCACGGCCAGCGACCCGGCGACCGGCACTGGTACATGTTCTGCACCACCGACCCGCTGAACGACGCGGGCACCGCCGGCAGGTCCAGCCCCGACTTCCACCCGGTGCCGATGATGCGCAGCCTCGACCTGGTGCACTGGAGGTACGTCGGGGACGCGCTGACGCACCCGCCGTCCTGGGCGGCGTCGGACTCCTTCTACTGGGCCCCCGACGTCATCTACTCCAGGACCTTCCACCGCTACTACCTGACCTTCGTGGTCACCGACACCGACGAGTCGGTCAGCGGCGAGCCGGGCTGCACCAGCGACAGCGCCATCGGGGTGGCCACCAGCACCAGTCCCACCGGTCCCTGGCAGCCCAGTGACCGGCCGGTCGTCGCACCGCGTCGCGCCGGACCCGGATGTGACTTCTACTGGACCTACGACCCCGACGTGCTCGGCAACGCGATCGGCCGCCACGGGATCCTCTACTACGGCAGCTACTACGGCGGGATCTTCGGCCGGCGGGTCGCGCTGACCCGGTCGGGGATGGCGCCGGCCGGGAAGGCGCGGCAGATCGCGCACGGGGAGGGCTCCGCGGGCGCTGGCCTGGGCCACCACAGCGTGCTCCGCGCGACCGGCACACCGCGGCAGACCACGATCCCGAACCGCTACGAGGGCAGCAACGTGATCCGGCACGGCGGGTGGTACTACCTCTTCGCGTCGGCGACCAACTGCTGCAACGGACCGCTGACCGGCTACAGCGTCTTCGTCGGGCGGTCCCGGCACCCGTTCGGCCCCTACGTCGACCGCTACGGCAACTCGCTGCTCGCCGGTCGGGTCGGCGGGACGCCCGCCCTCAGCATGAACGGCAACCGCTGGGTGGGCACCGGGCACAACAGCGTCTTCCGCGACTTCGGCGGCCAGTGGTGGACCGTCTACCACGCCGTGGACCGGCACCACCCCTACTTCGCCGACCAGCCGGGCTTCACCAAGCGGCCACCGATGCTCGACCCGGTCGACTGGGTGCACGGCTGGCCGACCGTGCGGGACGGCCGCTGGGCCAGCGACCGGACCATGCCGGCACCGGCGGCACAGCCCGGCGAGGTCTCCGCCTACCGGCCGGTCCCGGTGGCAGCGCAGCAGCCCGGAGCACCGCTGGCCGCCTACTCCGACGACTTCGACGGCAGCACGCTGAGCAGCCGGTGGACGTGGGTGCGCCCGCCCGCGTCGTCGTCGTACGGCGTCGGCAACGGGGTGCTGCGCTTCGACACCCAGGCCGCCGACCTCAACCTCGACAGCAACAACGCCTCGGTGCTCACCGAGCCGGCGCCGAGCGGTGACTACGTGGTGCAGACCAAGGTGCACCTCGACGTCCCGGCCGAGGGCTGCTGCCACAACTACGTGCAGGCCGGGCTCGTCGTCTACGGCAACGACGACGCCTACCTCAAGCTGGCACACGTCTCGATCTGGGAGACCCGGCAGACCGAGTTCGCCAAGGAGGTCCCGACCGCACCGCAGGGAAGCCCGCGCTACGGCAACACCGTCGTGGGCCCGCCGGCCGACGAGACCTACCTGCGGATCGTCAAGCAGAGCGTGGCGCGGGCCGGGGAGCCCGTCGACGAGTTCACCGCCTACACCAGCCAGGACGGCAGCCACTGGGTGCGCGGCGGCACGTGGACCCACGACCGGCTCGGCAGCGACGTGCGCATCGGGCTGGTGTCGATGGGTGGCTCGGGCTTCACCGCCCGCTTCGACTACGTCAGGGCGTGGGCCCTGGACCGCTGACGCGGCACGACCGGCCGCCGCCGTTCCGCGAACTGCCGGGCGCTCTGGCTGGTCAGCGCGAGCAGCACCAGGATGCCCAGGGCCACGTGCGGCAGGTCGGTCCCCAGGGTGGGCCTCGGCCCACCGCTGGCCGCGCTCACGAACGCGAGCAGGATGAGCACTGCACCGGAGACCATCAGCAGCACGCGCGCCCAGTTGTGGCCCCAGTAGGTGGCCAGGCCGAGGCCGATGTCGATGAGGGCCACGACGACGAAGGCGCCGACGGTCGCCAGCGTCACCGCGAGCAGGTGGTGCACGGCACTCCCCTCCAGGTGGATGTAGCCCTTGGGGTCGAGGTAGATCAGCGCGGCCAGGACCAGCCCGACGAGCCCGCGCAGCCAGGACACGCCCGCGCTGAAGGCGATCGAGGCCGGGCGCAGCGACGTGCGCTGGGCCACCCGCGAGAGCGTGGCGGTCGGAGCTGCCTGGACCCTGCGGAGGTCGATGACGGGCAGGTCTCCGTCGGTGACCATCTGGTCGCCGCCGCCGTTGCGTGCGTGGTAGCCGGTGGCGAAGTGCCGGATCCGGTCCACCGACACCGCCGGGTCGGCGGCCAGGAGGGTGGCGACGATGTGGTCACGCTCGGTGTCGATGTCCTTGGCGATGCGGTGGGTGACCTGGAAAGTCATCAGCGACAGCCCGACTCTGCGGTCGTAGGTGCCGGCGGCGACCCAGTCCACGGGATAGCCGCCGGGAAGGCGCCACCCCTCAGGGCAGCGCCAGAACCGCACGTGGTGCCGCTGGCTGGGGTTGCCGGCGACCTCCTGCTGGTAGGCGAAGTCCTGCTGCCGCTCGAAGAGGTGCAGCGGACTCACCGGGGCCTCGGCATAGCTGCGCCGGGACAGCGTCGTACGCACGATCTTCATGCTGCTTGCGGGCGTCACCGGGTCGGCGAGCACCCACCCGGCCGCCGCCATCGCGGCGTGCAGCTGCGCCTCGTCGCCCAGCAGCGCGAGGTTGACGGGATCACCGAGCAGGCCGTCGCTGGTGCGCGTGCGCCCGATGAAGTAGTTGGGCACGTAGAGATGGGTGAGCATGTGATGCAGCCGGGGCAGCACCAGGTAGGCCACCAGCAGCCAGAAGACGACCAGCAGCACCAGCTGCCAGCTCAGCTGGATGCTCTCCGCCAGCAGCAGGTAGGCGAGCCAACCCGCGGAGATCCCGGCGAAGACGAACAGGAAGCCGTCGAGCTTGGCCAGGGTCGAAGCACCGACAGCCATGCCAGCACGCTAGGCGGCTCACCCCGCGCCTGACAGGGAAGAAGGTCCCTGCTGCTCAGTCCCCGGCGCGTTGCTCCGGGATCGTCCGCTGGTGCCACGGTCCGTGGCGGTCCAGGTGCGCCCGGAGGAAGCGCTCGGTGTCCTCGATGGCGGCGCGACGGTCGGCGAGCTGCGCCGAGGCACGGTGTGCGTTCCGTCGTGCAGGCTCCTGGGAGAAGAGTCGGTCGGCGATCTGGATCGGCCAGGTGGGTCGCATGCCATACCTCGTCGGGATCGGTTCCGGCAACCCGACCGACGCTAGGTGCACCGGGCGCAGAGCACATGACCCGTTCGGGTGGTATCCGGCTCCGTATCTGCTCTACGACGGGCGACGGATCCCAGGCGGCGCCGCGGGCGTCCCGGGCCTCCGCGGGCGGTGAGAAGGTGGGCCCATGTCCCTTCCCTCGCTGCCGCACCTGGCCTCGCTGCCCGCCGTCGACCACCCCGAGCTGCTGGCGCCTCCGGTCGCCGCCGCGCTGAAGGAGTGGCCGCTCGCCGGCGAGGTCGCGGTCGTGGAGATCGACCCGGCACTGGCCGACACCGCGGAGCTGTGCCAGGCGCTCGACGTGCCGCTGGAGGCCAGCGCGAACTGCGTCGTGGTGATGGGCAGGCGCGCCGGGGACGAGCGCACCGCCGCGTGCCTCGTCCGCGCCGACACCCGCGCCGACGTCAACAACCTGGTCAAGCGGATGCTGGACGTGCGCAAGTGCTCCTTCCTCGACCACGACCGCGCGGTCACCGAGACCGGCATGGAGTACGGCGGCATCACCCCGGTCGGGCTCCCCACGGAGTGGCGGCTGCTCGTCGACGCCCGGGTGGTGCAGATCCCGGTGGCGGTGATCGGCAGCGGCGTACGCCGCTCGAAGCTGCTGCTGCCCGGCGCCCTGCTCGGCGAGCTGCCCGCCGCCGAGGTGGTGCCCGACCTCGCCCGCTGAGCCGGGACGGCCGAAGGTCCCGTGACCGCTCGACCGCAGGTCTGGTGGACTTGCCGCATGCACCGACAGATCGCCGGCAAGCTCACCAGCCCGGTCACCAAGTGGCTCGTCTTCGGCTTCTGGGTGCTGGTGCTGGTCGGGGCCACGGCGTTCGCCGGGCCGTTCGGCAGCAAGCTCTCCGACGTGCAGAGCAACGAGGCCTCGTCGTGGCTGCCGCAGAACGCCGAGTCCACCCGAGCACTCGACAAGCTGACCGCCTTCCAGGACCCGAAGGCGCTGCCGACGGTCGTCGCCTACCACCGCCCGTCCGGGCTGACGCCCCGCGACCTGGCCACGATGAAGGCGCAGGTCGCAGACTTCCAGCGGCTGCCCGGGGTGACCGGCCGCGTCATCGGGCCGGTGCCCGCGCGCGACGGCACGGTCGCCGAGACGGTGGTGACCTACGACTTCGGCAAGAACGGCTGGAACCGCATGCCCGCCGCGGTGACGAAGCTGCGCTCGGCCGCAGCGATCCCCGGTGTCACCGTGTACGTCACCGGTGCGGGAGGGCAGGCAGCCGACTCCGCCGAGGCCTTCTCCGGGATCGACAGCACGCTGCTGCTCGCGACGGTGATCGTGGTGGTCGTCGTGCTGCTGCTCACCTACCGCAGCCCGGTGCTGTGGATACTTCCGGTGCTGTCCGCGGCGACCGCGCTGACCGTCGCCCAGGCGGTGGTCTACGGGTTCGCGCGGTACGGCGACCTGACCGTCAACGGGCAGAGCCAGGGCATCCTGACCGTGCTGGTCTTCGGCGCCGGAACCGACTACGCCCTGCTGCTGGTGGCCCGCTACCGGGAGGAGCTGCGCCGCCACGCGGACCGGCACGAGGCGATGGGCTTCGCGCTGCACCGGGCGACCCCGGCCATCATCGCCAGCGCCACGACCGTCGTCCTGGGCATGCTCTGCCTGCTGGTGGCCGAGATGAACTCCACCTCGGGCCTCGGCCCGGTGGCCGCGATCGGCATCGTCATCGGGGTCGCGGTGATGGTCACGCTCCTGCCCGCGCTGCTGGTGATCACCGGACGGTGGATCTTCTGGCCCGCACGGCCGCGCTTCGGCTCCGCCGAGCCGAGCACCACGGGCATCTGGGCCCGGGTCGGCAACGCGATCGCCCCGCGACCGCGCAAGGTCTGGATGGTGACCAGCGGCCTGCTCGGCCTGGCCTGCCTGGGCCTGCTCGTGCTCGACGCCCACGGCCTGCCCGCGGAGCACTCCTACACCAAGCAGTACGGCTCCGTGGTCGGCCAGCGGCTGCTCTCCGCCCACGGCCTCGCCGACCGCTCCAACCCGGTGCAGGTGGTCACCGACCCGGCCCACGCCGGCGCCGTCCGCTCGGCGATGGAGGGCCTGCAGGGCATCGGCCCGACCTCGCCTCCGCTGGTGCGGGACGGCGTCGCCCTGGTGGCCGCGCCGGTGAACGGCGACCCCACCTCGCAGGCCGCGTTCGCCACCGTGGACCGCGTCCGCGCCGCGGTGCATCGGGTGCCGGGGGCGAACGCGCTGGTCGGCGGTGCGACCGCGATCAACCGCGACATCCAGGAGGCCTCCTCCCACGACAACCGCGTGGTGATCCCGCTGGTGCTCGCGGTCGTGCTGCTCGTGCTGATGGTGCTGCTGCGCGCCGTGCTCTCGCCGGTGCTGCTGGTCGCGACGGTGCTGCTCTCCTTCGGCGCGGCCCTGGGCCTCAGCTCCCTGCTGTTCCACTACGTCTTCGGCTACGTGGGGGCCGATGCGTCGTTCCCGCTCTACGTCTTCGTCTTCCTCGTCGCGCTGGGCATCGACTACAACATCTTCCTGATGACGCGCGTGCGGGAGGAGACCCAGACCCGCGGCACCCGCGAGGGCTCCCTCGTCGCGCTCGCGGCCACCGGCGGGGTGATCACCTCCGCAGGCCTGGTGCTCGCCGCGACCTTCTCGGTGCTGTCCACCTTGCCGCTGGTCGCCTTCGTGGAGATCGGTGTCGCGGTCGCGCTCGGCGTGGTGCTGGACACGATGGTCGTCCGCTCGGTCCTGGTCACCTCGCTCAACCTCGACCTCGGCAGCCGGATCTGGTGGCCGGGGAGGCTGGACCGCACCGCGGACTGACGCCGGCGCCCGCCGTCCGCCCTTTCGTCGCCGGCTGCTGGGCGCGAGGCTGGGAGGCATGGCCGACGAACCGCAGCTGGTGCCCATCGGTGAGCTGCAGCTGATCGCACCCGCCAGCGCCGCGTTCCCCTGCGATGTGTGCGGTGCGCCCTCCCGGTTCCTCCTGCAGCTCGACGACCAGCACGCCTTCCTCTGCGCTGCGGACTTCGAGGAGCAGATCGGCACCGCGGAGGAGGTGCTCCGGCACAGCAAGGCCCTGGCCGCCCAGCTCGACGCGCCACCCAGGGTGCCGCCGCAGCGCGGGCCGCGGTGACGGCCGCGCCGCCTCCTGAGGGGCGCGGTGCCCTGCGGGAGGCGGTAGGGGATACTGCCGCGATGAAGCTCTCCACGATGCTGATGTACGACGGCAACCCCCGATCCGCGGCCGACCAGGTGGCAGCGCTGGAGAAGGCCGGGCTGGACACCGTCTGGGTGGCGGAGGCCTACGGCTTCGACTCGCCGACGCTGATGGGCTACCTCGCCGCGCGCACCGAGACCGTGGAGATCGGGGCGGCGATCCTCAACGTCTACTCCCGCACGCCGGCGCTGCTCGCCCAGACCGCGGCGGGCCTCGACAACGTCAGCCAGGGCCGCGCCGTCCTCGGGCTCGGCGCGTCAGGGCCCCAGGTGATCGAGGGCTGGCACGGCGTGCCCTACGACCGGCCACTGACCCGCACCCGCGAGGCGATCGAGATCATCCGGGCAGCGGTGCGGCGCGACACCGTGGAGTACGACGGCAAGGTCTTCCGGCTGCCGCTGCCGCAGGGCCAGGGCACCGGACTGGGCAAGCCGTTGAAGATGCTGACCAGGCCGGAGCGCAGGGCGGTGCCGATCTACGTCGCCGCCCTGGGCGCCAAGTCGGTCGCGGGCGCCGCGGAGTACGCCGACGGCTGGCTGCCCTTCCTGTTCAGCCCCGAGGGCTCCGGGCGTGTCTGGGGCGACGCCCTCGCACGCGGCCGTGCGAAGCGGTCGGAGGAGCTCGCCCCGCTGGAGGTCGCGGCAGGCGGGATGGTCGCGGTCGGTGACGACGTGAAGGGCCACCTCGACCTCGCCCGCCCCATGTTCGCCCTCTACATCGGCGGGATGGGCGCACGGGAGAAGAACTTCTACAACGACCTCGCCTGCGCCTACGGCTTCGAGGCCGAGGCGAAGAAGATCCAGGACCTCTATCTCGACGGGCACAAGCGCGACGCGGAGAGCGCCGTACCGCTGGAGCTGCTGGAGCAGGTCAACCTGGTCGGACCGGAGTCCTACGTCAAGGAGCGGATCGACGCCTTCCGCGAGGCCGGCGTGACCAACCTGCAGGTCACTCCGGTCAGCGACGACCCGGTCGGCCTGGTGCGCCGCCTCAAGGAGTGGGTCGGCTGATCAGCCGGCCCGGCTGGTCAGCGGGTCGACCGCCCCACCCAGCGTGACGGGCACGGACCGGACGCCGTAGACCAGCGACATGTCGTGGAACTCGAGCTCCTGCAACGGCATCGCCAGCTGCAGCTCGGGGAAGCGTCGGGCGAGCCCCGGGAAGGCGGTGCGCAGCTCCATCCGCGCCAGCTCCGCACCGATGCAGCGGTGCATGCCGTGCCCGAAGGCGAGGTGGGAGCCGCTCGACCGCGACGGGTCGAGGCGATCGCCGGGGTGCACGCGGCCGTCGCGGTTGGCGGCCGGGATCGAGACCATCACCACCGCGCCCTTGCGGATGCGGTGGCCACCGACGACGACGTCCTGCTTGGCGAAGCGGGGGAAGGCCACCTGCACCACCGAGAGGTAGCGCAGCAGCTCCTCCACGATCGGCGCGGCGGCGCCCGGCTCCTCGGCCAGCCTGCGCCACAGCTCCCGCTCCTGCAGCAGCACGGCGGTGCCGAGCGCGAGCATCGAGGCGCTGGTCTCCAGTCCCCCGGTGAAGACGCCGTCGGCGAGGCCGCCGAGGTCGAAGTCGCTGATCTCGTCGCCGTGCTCGCGGATGATCTGCCCGATCAGGCCCGGTCCGGGCTCGCGCCGCTGGCGAGCAGCCTCGCGGAGCAGGAAGTCCCGGCTGCCGCTGATCGCGCCGATGGTGCCCATCCCGCCCGACGAGATGTCGAAGCGTGCCGAGGCGAGCGTGCGGAAGTGCTCCCGCCGGTCGTCGGGCAGGCCGAGCAGCTCGCAGATCACCAGGAACGGGATCGGGAACGCGAACGCCTGGGCGATGTCGACCTGGCCGTCGATCTCGAAGGCCGCGGTGAGCTCGTCGAGCTGCCGCTCCACCACGGCGTCGATGGTCGGTTGCAGCCGGGCCAGCCGGCGCATCGTGAACTCCGGGGTCAGCAGCTTGCGCAGCCGGGTGTGCTCCGGCGGGTCGGTGAAGCCGAGGCCGCCGATGTCGCCGTCGGCGGAGCCACTGCGGCCGAAGTAGGGCCGGATGTCGGTGGAGTACGACGTGGCGTCGGCCAGCACCTCGCGGGCCTCCGCGTCACCGGTGACCAGCCAGACGTCGAGGCCGAGGAAGCTGGCCAACCGGAAGACCGGGTCGCGGTCTCGCATCTCGCCCAGCCGCGGGACCGGGTCGACCCCGGTGCGCCGCAGCGGCCAGGCGACCTGCTCGGGCACCCGGTCGAGCCGGGTCAGGTCGATCCCGCCGGCGCGGGCGATCAGCCGGGAGCGGAGCCCCGCGGCGATGCCCGACGTGATGGTGGTGACCAGCCCCATGACCGTCCCTTCGACTCCCCCGTGTGTTCGATCGCGTGGGGAGTCTACCGACGGGTCACGTCGTTGCGGCGGTGCAAAGGTCCCGGCGCGTCCCGAACGGTCCCTGCGGGGGGCTCAGCCTGGCTTCAGCCGCGGCGGTCGGCTGCCGGCGGCTCAGTCGCTCCAGCGCAGCAGCGCCGAGACCCCGTCGGTGCCCGGCTGCAGCTCGGCGGGGAGCAGCGAGAGGTGCGAGCCCTGCAGCGCCGCCGCGGCGACGAGGGCCCGGTCGGCCGGGAGCTCGGTGGCCGCCAGCGCGCGCTCGGGCAGCACCAGGCCGGGGTGGTCGGCGGGCCGGATGGTGTCCTCGGCGAGCCTGTCGAGGTCGAGCACGAGCCGGTCGACCTGCTGGCGCACGAGCGCGTCGATCACCGCGGCCGTGCCGACCGCGGCGGCGGCGTCCCGGCCGGCGCCCTCGGCCAGCCGGTCGGAGACGTCCTTCTCCGCGTGGGCCCGTAGTTCGGCGAGCACGACGGAGACCTCGCGCCACAGCGCGTCTTCGGAGGTGCCCTCCGCGCGGCCGCCCGACTCCAGCTTGACCACGGCGACCTCACCGGAGGTCTCCAGCTCGTCGGTGAGCTCCTGCACGGCCCGGACGTCGCCGCCGATCAGGATCGCCCAGGGACGCACCCGGCGCGCGAGCCGGGTCAGCACCTCGGCCACCTCCCGCGCGTTGCGCTGCCAGAGGTTCTCCGCGCTCTGCTGGAAGTGGTCCTGCGCCCAGCCGCCCTCGGGGACCTTGCGGATGTGGAAGGTGTCGCCCTCCACGGACGCGTGCTGGCTGCGGGGCCGGGCCAGGGCGCGGTAGAAGTCGAGGTCACCGCCGGTGCGGTCGACCTGGACCAGCAGGAACGGGATCTCCTGGTCGGCCAGCCGCAGCCAGCTCGCCAGGTCGGGCAGCTCCCCCACGTCCACCGTCTCGGGCCACATCGAATGAGCGCCCTGGACATCGTCGAGAACCACCTCGTTGCCGCACGCGACGATGGTCCGGCGTACCTCGCCCCCGAGGTGGGTGTTGGCCCGGAGCCGGTCGCCGACCTCCTCGACGAGGGGTCCGTCGGCCTTCAGGCGCTCGAGCTCGTGACGGATCCTCGTCCAGCGGGCGTCGAGCTGGTCCAGCGCGTCCTCGGCGCTGCGACCGACCTCGGCGTGCACGGTCAGGTACGGGCCGGGGTGCTCATAGACGGCGCGCAGGCGGGCAAGTTCCATGACGGTCTCCTCGCTCGGCTGGGGATCGAAGGCTCCCGGGCCGTACCCGGGCCATGCCCAGACATTCACGACCCCGGCCGCCCGGGCAGATCGCGGACCGGGTCCCGGTTTCAGGGGCACCCGGCTGGGGAAGGAACCCCCTATCACCCAGATCGCTCCTGGGACGCCACTTGCTGAAGACAACCGGCAAGCATCGCGACAGCAAGCTCGGAGCCGACGCAATGCAGACGGACTCTCCTGACAGCACCCTCCCCCTGCCCCGGCAGGCGAACTCCACCGACTTCTCCCCTCGCAGAGACCCCGGGTCCCGGGTCGAGCGGCAGCAGATGACCGCTGAGCTCCTGGAGCGGGCGTGCACGACCACCGATGAGCTCGAACGCGGCCGCCTGATCGACGAGGTGGTGCTGATCAACATGTGCGTGGCGCGCAGCATCGCCCGCCGGCACAGCGGCAAGGGGATCCCGCAGGACGACCTCGAGCAGGTGGCCTACCTGGCGCTGGTCCGGGCGGCCCAGAAGTTCGACGCCTCCCGGCACCGCGACTTCCTGTCCTACGCCGTGCCCACCATCCGCGGCGAGCTGAAGAAGCACTTCCGTGACCACGGCTGGACGGTCCGCCCTCCACGCCACGTGCAGGAGGTCCAGGCCAAGGTCATCGCCGAGCGCGCGGTGCTGACCCAGCGCCTCGGGCGCAATCCGACCTCCGCCGAGCTCGCCGAGGCGGTCGAGGAGGACGTCGAGGTCGTCGACGAGGCCCTCGGCGCGGACGGCTGCTTCCAGCCGACCTCGCTGGACCGCCCGGTCGGTGATGACTCCTCGACCTCGTTGGGCGACCTGCTCGATGACGACCACGACCAGCGGGAGCACGAGATCGTCGAGGCCCGGGTGCTGCTGGCCCCGGTCGTACGCCGACTCAGTGAACGCGACCGCCGCATCCTCCGGCTGCGCTACTTCGAGGGCTGCACCCAGCAGGAGATAGCCGACGACATCGGTGTCACCCAGATGCAGGTCTCGCGGCTGATCACCCGCATCGTGCGCGACATCCGCCGGGAGGTCCCGCCGCCGAGCGAGGCCTGAGCGACCGCGTAGCCGTCCGGGCGGGCGGGTACGGTGGACAGATGCCCATCGACCCGTCCGGTGGTGCGCTCGAGGTCGCCGCGCGCTTCGCCGAGCTCAGCCAGCAGCTGCTGGCCGAGCACGACGAGCGCAAGCTCTTCGCCGTGATCTGCGATCGTGCCGAGGAGTACGTGCCGGGGGTGGACTTCTGCGGGATCACGCTCCGTGGGCCGCGCAGGAGGCTCGAGACGGCGTGCGCGACCTCTTCGCTCGCCCAGGAGTGCGACGACGCCCAGCGCGAGCTCGGCGAGGGCCCCTGCCTCGAGGCGGCGCACGACGTGCAGCAGCTCTTCGTCGCCACCGACGTCGGCTCCGACGCGCGCTGGCCGAAGTGGGGACCGCGGGCCGCAGCGCTGGGCGTCGGCTCGCTGGTCAGCGTGGAGCTCTCCTCGCACACCATCAACGACGAGCACGCTCCGCTCGGGGCGCTGAACATGTACAGCCGCCGGCCGCGCCGCTTCCTCGAGGAGGAGGTGGCGATCGCGCGCACCTACGCGGTGCACTGCGCCAACGCTCTCGCCCAGGCACGACTGGTCACCGGGCTGGAGCGGGCCGTCGAGAGCCGGCACCGCATCGGCATGGCCCAGGGCGTCCTGCTCCAGCGCTACGGCCTCGACCCCGAGACCGCCTTCGACGTGCTGCAGCGGTACTCGACCACCACCAACACCAAGCTGCGCGACGTCGCCGGCAGGGTCATCGAGCAGGGCGGACTGCCCGAGCCGCACGGCGACTGAGCTGACGCCTCAGCAGGCTCCAGCTCACTCGTCGGCGAACTTCACCTGGGGGATCTGGCGCTGGTCGCCCTCGAAGTTGACCTGCTCGGTGCTCTGGATGATCGACCGGACGTGGGCGCGGTGCCGCTCGGTGTCGTCCGGACAGGGGATCAGCACGTCGTGGGAGGGGCCGGCGCCCTGCACGTCGGGGATCGCCTTGAAGCCCTCCTTCTGCAGCGCGGCCAGGACGATCGCGGGGTCCTGACCCTCCGGGACCCGGTAGCGCAGGGTGTCGACGGGGGCCGACTTCACCTCGTCCTGGTGGCGCGCCTGGCGGTGCAGGAAGCGCACCGCGGCGAAGACGATGAAACCCACCACGACGAGCAGCGCGATGATCACGAAGACGGTGTACACGGTCGGGGACCTCCTGCCGGCGAGCGTGCGTCAGCACCGGTTTGGTTCCGGTCTCCCGTTGCCGTACCCGCGCATCGGTGCGACAAACCGGCGCCGCGCCTGCGCACCGCGGCGGCGATGCCGTCAGTTGTACGGCAGGCCGACGATGTCGAGCACGTGCTGGGCGGGACTGCCCATCGCGGCCAGCAGCCGCAGCTCGGCCGGGGGTTGCATCTGGTAGTGGATCTCATAGAGCACCCGCACCGCCACGCTGGGCAGCCGGGTGACCCCCGAGAGGTCGACGCTGACGCCGACGGCTCCGCCGCGCGAGGTCGTGCGGAGGAGGGCGAGCAACCGGTCGCTGGCCTCCTCGTCGACCGGACCGGCGACCCGCAGCACGCGCCGGCCCTCGTCGAGCGTCGTCGAGAACGGCGCCTCGGTGCCCGCCGCCGAGCGGGGCCGATGGGTCGTCGCGCTGAGCAGGGCAGCGGCCCGGCGCACCCGGTGGCGCACCTTCGCGACGGTGCCGCCGCCGGGGCCACCGCCCGGAGTGAGGTCGAGCTCGTCGACCAGTCCGGCGGTCAACGCCAGCCCGCGGCCGCGGAAGCGCTCGCCCAGGTCCGGGTCGTGCCACCGGCCGCGGTCACAGACGACCACCTCGACGACGCCGGTCGGCAGCAGGTCGGCGTGCATCTCCACCACCGCATCGGGCGGCCCCCCGCCCTGCTCATCACGCGGGTAGGCGTGGTCGATGGCGTTGGTGGCCAGCTCGTTGGCCGCGTGCACCAGCACGGTGCGGTCGAGCTCGGTGAGGGCGAGGCTCTCCAGCCAGCGTCCCAGCTCACTCCGCAGTCGGTCGGCCGACGCGGGGACGGCGGGCGCGGCCACGTCGAGCGGCACGACCCGCGGCACCCGCTGCGCGGCGAGCAGGGTGATGTCGTCGTCGTACCCGGTCATCCAGGCGAGCACGTCGAGGGTGCGCTCGCAGACCCGGGCGACCTCGAGCTGGGCGACGGCCTCGTCGTCGAGGCTGGTCTCCCGGATGCTGGCGACCACGCGGGAGAGCTCGACGGTGTTCTCCGAGGCACTGCGGCCGGGCCGCTCGACCGCGCCGTCGCTGTAGAGCAGCAGCATCGCGTCGTCCTCCAGGTGCTCCTCCCGCACCCGAAAGCTGCCGGCATCGGCGGGCCGGTGGCTGACGCCGAGCGGGCGGCCACCGGTCGACTCCAGGAACCGCGTCTGGCCGTGCGGGTCGAGCACCAGCGGCGGCGGGTGGCCGGCGGTGCAGTAGACGAGGTGGCCGGACCTCCCGTCCAGGTGGGCGACGCAGACGGTGGCGGCATGCGCCTCCGGCAGGTTCCGGGCGAACCGGTCGAGCGCGCTCAGCGCCTCGGGAGCACTGGCACCGCCGGCCAGGCGCTCGTGCAGCACGGCGCGGAGCTGGCCCATGATCGCGGAGGCGGAGACACCGCTGCCGACGACGTCACCCACCACCAGGGCGATCCGGCCGTCGGCCAGCGGCAGCGCGTCGAACCAGTCGCCACCGGAGCGGGCGAGGTCCTCCTGCAGCAGGTAGCGGGCCGCGACCTCGACCCCCGGCAGCACCGGCAGGTCGGTCGGCAGCAGCGCGTCCTGCATCGCCGCGACCACCTGGCTCATCCGCTCGTAGTCGTCCGCCGGCTCCGCGAGCTCGGGCCCGGGCGGCCAGGCGGCGGTGTGGTCGGTCAGCTCGATGCCCTGGGCGATCACCCCGAGCACCTCCCCCTCGGCACCGCGCCATGGGGAGACGTAGAAGTCGACGTAGCGTCCTCTGCCGCTGACGCCCGCGACGCGCCACTCCCGGCCGCCGGCGGGTCGCCCGGTCTGGTAGACCTCCTGCACGGCCCGGGCGACCTGTGGTCCGCACACCTCCGTCAGGGGCCGGCCGAGGACGTCACGGCCCAGGAACGCGCGGTCGGCGGCGTTGACGGCGCACACACGCAGCTCGGGCCCTTCGGCCACCACCGTGAGCACCGCTCCGTGCTCGAATCCGGCCAACGCCGCATCCGGTCGCCCCATCTCCCGGGGCGAGGAGTCGCCGGTCATCTCGCATTCCCTTGCACAGCAGGTCGTGAGCGGTCCCGTACCCGCCGTCCGGGGGGAGGATGCCCCTGCTGGACCGCCTCAATCGCGGCCAGGACCTCGGCGACGGTGATCCGCAGCAGGGCCGGGTCTGGCCGGTCGGCCCACGGGTCACCGACGCGGTCGCCCCTCCACAGCACCACGTGCGGGCCGGTGGCGGGTGGGCCCCACCGGCACGGTGGCGTCGGGCCGAACAGCAGCACCGACGGCCTCCGGAAGGCCGACGCCAGATGTCCCATGCCGGTGTCCCCGCACACGACGAGCCTGCTGTCCGCCACCAGCGCGGCCAGCTGGGTGAGGTCCGTGCTCCCCGCGAGGATCGCTTCCGGCGGCAACCCGGCCGCGCGGGCGACCTGCTCGGCGAGGGCCCGCTCGTCGGGTGAGCCGGTGACCACCACCTGGTGCCCGGCCTCGGCCAGCTGCCGGGCCACCATGGCGAACCGCTCCGCGGGCCAGCGGCGGGCCGGGAAGGCGGCACCCGGGTGCACCACGGTCGCGGCTGCGATGACGGCAGATCGGTCGGGGCGAGCCAGCAGCAGGTCGTCGGGATCCGGCTCGCCACCGAACGCGCTGGCGACGAGTCGGCACCAGCGTGACCGCTCGTGCTCGTCGTCGTCCCAGACCGGGCGGTCGCTGCCGGTGCCAGGGCGGTCGAAGGCGACCACCAGGCGGGGACGCAGCTGCTCGAGGATCCGGTGGCTCGCCGGACCGTTGCCGTGCAGGTCGACGGCGATGTCGGGTGCAGGCCCCTCCCAGTGGATCGGCTCCAGCTCACGCTGGGGCAGCAGCCGGTCGACGGCACCGGTCAGCTCCACGAGCGGCTGCAGCACGGTGGGGGCGGCGAGCACGATCTCGTGTCCGGGCAGCGACCCGCGCAGCGCCCGCAGCGCAGGGACCCCGGCGAGCAGGTCACCGAGGCCGAGCGCGCGCAGCACGAGGGCGACGGGCCGCGAGCCCGCCGGCGGCTCACAGGGCATCGGCGGCCCTCCGCAGGTCGGCCACCAGCTCGTCGAAGGCCTGCCCGCGGTCCTCGATGCGGAGCACGGCCGACGGGTGCGTGGTCGGCAGCACCCAGTCGGGGGTCCGGCGTACGGCGAAGGCCTCGGGCCAGTCCAGCATCCGGCCGCGGCTGGTGCCGACCCTGAAGGAGGAGCCGTACAGCGCCTTGCCGGCGGTGCCGCCGAGCAGCACCACCCCGGTGGGGCGCACCACGTCGATCTCGGCCACCAGCCACGGGCCGCACGCGGCGACGTGCACCCGGCTCGGCGACTTGTGGATGCGCTGCTTGCCGCGGGTGCCGGAGAAGCGGAAGTGCTTGACCACGTTGGTCCTGAACACGTCCGCCGGTTCGATGCCGGCAGCGGCCAGGGCCTTGTCGAGCAGCTTGCCGGCCGGCCCCACGAACGGCTCCCCCTCGACGTCCTCCTTGTCGCCGGGCTGCTCGCCGAGCACCATCAGCGGGGCGTCGGCGCGGCCGTCGCCCATCACCCCCTGGGTCGCGTGCTGCCAGAGCTCGCAGCCGCGGCACTCCTGCACCGCCGAGCGCAGGGAGGCGAGCGTGGGCCGCGGGGGCACCCACCGGCCCGCTCCGGGTCTCTGCTCGCTCTCCATCGCCACGCACCGTTCCCCGGCGACCCGGAGGCATGCGGGTGTCGCAGGCGGGTACGCACCCCCATGCGTATCGTGGTCACCGGAGCATCGGGCAATGTCGGCACCGCCGTCGTGCGCAAGCTGGTCGCGCTCGACGCCGTCGACGAGGTCGTCGGCATCTGCCGCCGGCCGCACGACTGGCAGCCGACGAAGACCCGGTGGGTGAACCTCGACGTCTCCACCGACGAGCTGGTCCCGACGCTCGCCGGCGCCGATGTCGTCATCCACCTGGCCTGGCTCTTCCAGCCCACCCACGACCCCAACGTGACGTGGCAGAACAACGTGATCGGCACCCAGCGGTTGCTGCAGGCCGTCGCCGCCGCGGAGGTGCCGGCCGTGGTCGTGGCCTCCTCGGTCGGCGCCTACACGCCGCGGGTGTCGCTGGAGCCGGTCGACGAGTCGTGGCCCACGATGGGCTACGCGGGAGCGGCGTACAGCCGGGAGAAGTCGTACGTCGAGCGCATGCTCGACCACCACGAGGCACTGCACCCCGAGCGCCGGGTGGTCCGGATGCGGCCGGCGTTCATCTTCCAGCGCTCGGCGGCGCTGGAGCAGCGACGCATCTTCCTCGGCCCGCTGGTGCCCCATGCCCTGCTGCTGCGGGGCCGGTTGCCGGTCATGCCGCTGCCCCGCGAGCTGCACTTCCAGGCGCTGCAGACCGATGACGTGGCCGCGGCGTACGCCGAGGCCGCGCTGCGCCCGGTGCGGGGCGGCTTCAACCTGGGCACCGACGTGCTCGGCCCGCGTGGCATCGCCGAGGCGCTCGGCTCACGCTGGGTGCCGATGCCCGCGCCGCTGCTCAACGGCGCGGTCACCGCGGCCCACACGGCTCACCTGCTGCCCGCCTCCCCCGGCCTGCTCGAGCTGGCCCTGCGGGTGCCGATGCTCGACAGCAGCCGGGCCCGCGCGGAGCTGGACTGGGCGCCCGACTTCGACGCGCGTGGTGCGATCGGCGAGTTCCTGCAGGGCATCGGGCTCGGCGAGGACGGCCCCACACCGCCGCTGGCCGGGTCCACCAGCGGTCCCGGCCGGTCCTTCGAGGTCGCGACCGGCGTCGGCTCCCGCGCCTGAGAGGTCAGCGAGCGCTGGTGCCCGCGTCGCTGCGGTCCGCCACGCCGCGCCGGATGACGGTCTGCACCATCCGGGACGTGGAGCGACCGGCGACGTACGGGAGCAACACCGCCTGTCCGCCCCACTGCTCCAGGACGCGGCGCTCGGGCAGGTCCTCCGCGGCGTAGTCACCGCCCTTGGCCCAGATGTCCGGGCGCACCTGCGCCAGGGCCTGCTCGGGGGTGTCCTCGTCGAAGACGACCACCGCGTCGACGCAGTCCAGCGCCGCCAGCACCCGCGCGCGGTCGCGCACCGGCACGAGCGGACGGCTGGGACCCTTGAGCCGCCGCACGGAGTCGTCGGAGTTCACCAGGACCACGAGGCAGTCGCCGAGGGCGCGGGCTGCGCGCAGCGTCTCGACGTGGCCGACGTGCACGAGGTCGAAGCACCCCCCGGTGGCCACGACCGTGCCGCCGCGGGCACGCACCCGCTGCAGGAGCACGTCGAGGTCGTCCGGCGCCTCGGCGGTGACCGGCTCCGCGGGCTCGGCTGCGGACTCGGCTGCGGGCTCGGCTGCGGGCTGGGTGGCCGTCGGCTGGTCCCCCAGCTGCAGCGACGCCGCCACCGCGGCCGCCCCGCCTGCGGCGACGAAGTGGGAGGCCTCGGCGACGGCGTGCTCGACGGCCTCGGTGATCACGTTGCCGCGGGTCAGCGAGACCGCGAGAGCCGCGGCGAAGCAGTCACCGGCCCCGCACGGGTCGGTGGCGCGGGCCGGGGGCCGGCCGAGCGGCAGCAGCATCGGGGTGGCGTCGCCGTACGAGAGCAGCGCGCCGGCGGTGCCGAGCGTGACCGCGACCGCGCCCACCTGCCAGCTGCTGACCAGCCTGGCGGCCGCTCGCCCGGCCCAGGCCATCCGCTCCCGGCGCGAGCCGGGCGGGGCCAGGTCGAGGACCGCGGCGAGCTCGGACTCGTTCGGCGTCACCACCCGCGTGCCCGGCACCGGCGCGGCCCCGCGGGGGTGCGGGTCCCACACGACCGGCACCCGGCCGGCCGTGCGGGTGAGCTCCTCACGCACCCAGTCCAGCGAGGTGAAGCCGCGCCCGTAGTCGGCGACCAGCACCACGTCGGCCCGGGCCAGGGCCGAGGCGAGCGGTGCCCGGGACTCGGCGGGTGCCGAGGCGCCGGGCACGTCGATGCGCAGCAGTGTGTGGTCGTCGGCGCGGACCCGGGTCTTCACCGACGTGGCGCCCTCGTCGGGCAGAGCCACCAGCTCGACCCGGTGGCTGACCAGCCGGGCCAGCTCACGGGCCGGCTCGTCGTCGGCGAGCGGGCAGGCGAGGGTGACGTCGACGGGGTGGCCACCGGCCAGCCAGGCGGCGAGCGCGGCCCCGCCCGGCCGCGGCAGCCGGTCGTGCTGCTCGACCACCATCGCCGGCGCGTCCGGGGCGGTCCGGCCCACGGCGCCGACGACGTCGACGTCGAGCAGCGCGTCGCCGACCACCACGACACGGCGCCTTCTCGCGTCGGTCACGAGGCCACCCGGGCGCGGGGCTTGGGGAACGAGGCCGCGCCGACGGCGCGGTCGAAGGCCGCGCAGAGGATGTGCATCGCGACCAGGTGCAGCTCCTGCACGGTGCCGGTCTGGCTGCAGGGTACGGCGATGACCCGCTCGCTGATCTCGGCGAGCGGGTTGGGGGCCTGCCCGGTCATCGACCACACGCGGACGCCGACCTCCTCGGCGGCTCGCGCGGCGGCCAGCACGTTGGCGCTGCGCCCGCTGGTGGAGAAGCAGACCAGCACGTCGCCGGGGCGTCCGTGGGCGAGCACCTGGCGGGCGAAGAGCTCCTCGGCCGGGTAGTCGTTGAGGATCGCGGTCAGCGTCGAGGTCTCGGCGCTCAGGCAGACGGCCGAGTAGGGGTGGCGCTCCTCGTCGTACTTGCCGACGAACTCCCCGGTCAGGTGCTGCGCCTGGGCCGCACTGCCTCCGTTGCCGCAGGCGAGGAGCCGGCGGCCGTGCGGCAGCAGGGTGGCCAGCTCGGCCCCCCACTCCGCGGCAACGGAGCCCCCGTGCTCGAAGTCGTCCAGCGCGGCGCGCAGCGCGGTGAGGTGGTCGCGGCCGGTCTCGTGGATGCTCACCGCAGCACCTCCCTGCCGGCCGGCCGGTCGCCACTGCGCTCCAGCACCTGCTCGTAGACCCGCTCGGTCCGGCCGGCGATCTCGCGCCAGTCGTAGGACGCGGCGCGCCGGGCGGCGTTCTCGCCGTACCTGCGGCGCAGCTGCTCGTCGCCGAGCAGCCGGCGGAGCGCGGCCGCGACCTGCTCGGGGGCGCGCGGCTCCACGAGCAGCCCGGTCTCCTCGTGCGCCACGGTGTCGAGCTGGCCGCCGACGGCGGTGGCCACCACCGGTCGCCCGCAGGCCATCGCCTCGACCGGCACGATGCCGAACGGCTCGTACCACGGCACCGACGCCACCACGTCGGCACCGGCCATCAGCGTGGGGATGTCGTCGTGGTCGACCCGGCCCAGGAAACGCACCCTGTCCGCGCAGCCCGCCGACTCGGCGAGCGCCCGCAGCCGCTGCACCTCGTCGTCGAGCTCCAGCGCGTCGGCCGGCGGCCCCCCGGCGACGACGAGCTCGGCGTCGGGCACCTCCCCCATCGCGACGACCAGGTCGGCCAGGCCCTTGCGCGGCACCAGCCGGCCCAGGCTCAGCACCCGGTACGACGACCCCCGCCTCGTCGAGCGCAGCGGCCGGAAGAGGCGGGTGTCCACCCCGCAGGGCACGACCGAGCACCGGTCGGGGTCCATGCCCTCGGCGGTGAGCTCCTCGACCTCGTCGCGCGAGGTGGCGACCACGTGGTCGACCTCGGCGGCCAGCCAGCGCTCGTGGCCGATCCGCTCGGCGGGGCTGGTGTCCTCCGCGCCCTGGTGCCGTCGCTTGACCACCCCGAGGGCGTGGTAGGTGTGCAGGTGCACCGGCGAGCCGGCGGCGCCCCCCTCGAGCGCCCAGCGGGTCGCCAGGCCGCTCATCCAGAAGTGTGAGTGCACCACGTCGACCGGTCGCCGGGCGAGCCGGTCGGCGAGGTCGGCGGCGAACTCGCGCATGTGTCCGAGCAGCTCGTCCTTGGGCACCTCGGTCGGCGGTCCGGCGTCGACGTGCTCGACGGTGTAGCCGCGGGCGTGCACCCTCTCGGGCAGGGAGGTGCTGTCGCGGCGGGTGTAGACGGTGACCTCGTGGCCGAGCGCGGCCAGCTCCTCGGCGAGCGCGGCGACGTGCACGTTCTGCCCACCGGCGTCGACGCCGCCGAGGGCGGCGAGGGGGCTGGCGTGCTCGGAGACCATCGCGATCAACATCTCAGTCCCTCTTCTGCGTGTTGCGGCGCACCACGAAGGGGCCGATGGCGAGCAGGTCGACGGGCGCGGAGCCGAAGCACTCGAGCGCGTCCCGCGGGCTGTCGACCATCGGACGCCCGGCGGTGTTGAGGCTGGTGTTGACCACCACCGGAAGGCCGGTGCGGCGCTCGAACGCGCTGAGCATCCGGTCGACCAGCGGCTCGTCGGCCGGGTCGACGGTCTGCACTCGCGCGGTGCCGTCGACGTGCACGACGGCCGGGATGCGGTCACGCCACTCTTCGACGACGTCGTGCACGAAGAGCATGTACGGCGACGGCAGCGGACCGCGCCGGAAGATGCCCTCCGCGGCTTCTGCGCGCACCATCGGGGCCACCGGGCGGAACGACTCCCGGCCCTTGACCGCGTTGAGCCGGTCGAGGTTGGCCGCGTTGCCGGGGTTCGCCAGCAGCGACCGGTGTCCGAGGGCGCGGGGACCGTACTCACTGCGGCCCTGGAACCAGGCGACGACGCCGTCGTCGGCGAGGCACTGGGCCACCTCGTCGGCGACGTCGACCGGGCGCTCCCACGGCACCGCGGCGGTGCGCAGGATCTCCTCGATCTCCGCCTCGTCCCAGCCGCGGCCGAGGTCGGCGCCGGGGAACGGCGAGGGCCGGCCGACGGTCTCGAAGGAGACCTGCAGCGCGGCGCCGAGGGCGGTGCCGGCGTCCCCGGCGGCGGGCTGCACCCAGACGCTGTCGTAGGGGCCCTCGTCATGGATGCGGGTGTTGGCGACGCAGTTCAGCGCCACCCCGCCGGCCAGCGCCAGGCGGCGGTTGCCGGTCTGCCGGTGCAGCCAGCCGGCGAGGTCGAGCAGCACCTCCTCCAGCACGGTCTGCACGCTGCTGGCGAGGTCGGCGTGCTCGGGCAGCCACTCCCCACCCGCGCTGCGGGGCCGGGCCAGCGCCGGCCAGTCGAGCGGGAGGGTCTCGAAGCCACCGTCACCGGTCGCGTGCACGCTCTCGCTGACCTGGGCATGAAAGCGGGGCCTGCCGTGCGAGGCGAGCGCCATCACCTTGTACTCGTCGGAGCTGCGCAGCCACCCCAGGTGCTGGGTGAGGTCCTCGTAGAGCAGCCCGAGCGAGTGCGGCAGGGCCTGGGCGGCGAGCACCTGCAGGGTGCTGCCGTCGTACGTGCCGGCCAGGTGGCTGGCGCTCTCGCCGCGGCCGTCCACGACCAGCACGTCACAGGGCTCGCCGGGGATCGCCAGGCCCGCGGAGGCGGCGTGGGCCACGTGGTGGGGCACGAACCGGACCTTGGCCGGGTCGAGCCCGGGCAGCGCGCCGGCCAGGAACTCGGGCGCCTGGCGTGCGTAGTCCTGGCGGATGTGGTCGAAGGGGTCCTCGAGACCCATCGCGTCGGCCGGCTTGGCCAGCGCCGGGTCGTAGGAGTAGGCGACCGCGTCGAGGTCGGCCGGCGTCAGCCCGGCCTCCTGCAGCGCCCAGGCGGCGGAGAGCTCGGGCAGCTCCCAGGCGGAGAACGGCAGTGGGCGCTTGCCGTGCTTGCGGCGGCTGAACCGCTCCTCCTCCGCGGCGGCGACGACACGACCGTCCACGACCACGGCGACGGCCGGGTCATGGAAGAGGGCGTTGACTCCAAGGATCCTCATGACGCCGTCCCGTTCCCTCAGCAAGGGAAGGCAAACGCTTCATTCTTGCGAACGTACGTCCGGTGCTGCGGACCAGGTAGTCCTCGACCGCCGGCGGCACACGGTCGCGCGCCGACAGCGCGACGGGCAGCCGCCGGGCCGCCGCGACGACGGCCGGCAGGTCGCCGCGGCGCAGCGCCTGCCGGAGCCGGTGCCCGACCTCGGGCCAGCCGTGCCGGAGCACGGCGGTGAGCAGGTGGTTGCGCACCACCTGCTGGCTACGACCGTGCCGGGCATGCTCCCCCGGCTCGTGGTGGACGACCAGCGCGGGCAGGTGCACGACCAGCCCGCCCCGAGCGACGAGGTCGAGCACCAGCCGCTCCTCCTCACCGCCGAAGAACACCACCTCGTCGAACCCCCCGGCCGCGAGGAAGGCGTCGGCGCGCACCACGGCCGCGCACGCGTGGAAGCCGCTGACCAGCCGCGCGTCCAGCTCCTGCCGCAGCGTGTGCTCCACCACCGGGGACTCCGCCAGCATCTGCTCGTTGAGCGGATCGAGCCTCCCGCCCGGTTCGACGAGCACGCTGGCCACGGCCACCGCCCAGTCGGGGTGCCGCGACAGCAGCTGCTCGGCCAGCGCGAGCGACCCGGGCTCCCACCAGGAGTCGTCGTCGGCGAAGGCGACGTACGGCGTGCCCGCCCGCTCGACGCCGATGTTGCGGGCGACCGCGCCGCGGTTCTCCGGCAGCGCGACCACCTCCACCTCCGGGAAGTGCCGCCGCACTGCCTCGACCGTGCCGTCGAGCGACCCGTTGTCGACCAGCACCACCCGGCCGGAGGCGTGCGCCAGGCTGCGCAACGTGCGCTCGCAGCGGTCGCGGGTGATCATCACCGTGGTGACCAGGTCGTGGGTGGTGCCGTCAGTCACGCCGACCCCCCAGCTGTTCGATCGCGGCGAGCACCTCCCCTGCCTCGACGCTGCTCAGGCAGGGATGTCCGGGCACCGGGCAGACCGTCGCCCGGGTGTCGCGGCAGGGCGCGTGCTGGTCACCGAGCAGCACGGTGTCGACGCCGTACGGCGCCCAGCGCGCCGCGGGCACCGTCGGGGCGAAGAGCGAGACGACCGGGGTGCCGACCGCGGCGGCCAGGTGGGCCGGGCCGGTGTTCGCCACGACGACGGCGTCGGCCCGGTCGAGCACGGCGGCGAGCTCGGCCATGGTGGTGCGCCCTCCGAGGTCGACGGCCTGCTGCGCGGCGACGGTCCCGGTGAGCCCCACCTCCGCCTCGGTGCCGGTGACCACCACCCGGTGGCCGCTCTCGGTGAGCAGCGCGCAGGCCTCCCGCCAGCGACGCTCCGGCCACGCCCGCGCGGCCGCGGAGGTGCCCGGGTGCAGCACGACGTAGGGCTCCTCGGGGACGAAGCCGGTGACGTCGGGCAGCGGCCGGCGCACCGCGAGCCGGCCGTCGTCGTCCGCGGGCAGCTCGAAACCGGCCGCCCTGGCCAGCGAGAGCGCTCGCTCGGCCTCCGGCAGGTCGCCCTCGACGTGGTGGCGCAGGTCGAGCAGGGAGCCGGGGTAGTCCTCGCTGATCGCACCGACCCAGGGCACCCCGGCGAGCCGGAGCACCAGCGCCGTCGGCAGTGCGGACTGGTGGAAGGAGGTGAACACGACCGCCCGGTCGACATCGAGGGCGGCGAGCGTCTTGACCAGGCCGGCGATCTCGTCGGCGTCGACCGGCTCCGGGTGCGGGTCGATCCACGGCGAGCGCCAGGTCAGCACCTCGTCGACGCCGGGCAGCAGCGTCGCGGCGTCGCGTCCGTTGGGGCCGGCGAGCAGCGTCAGATGCTCCGAGCCCGCCGCCAGAGCACGGAGGGCGGGCCCCGCCAGGAGCACGTCGCCGGCGTTGTCGAGACGCACGGCCAGCGTGCGCGGCCTCACCACCGCCCCGCCAGCAGCAGGTCGACGGCCTCGGCCAGGTCGCCCGCGACGCGCCGCACCCTCGCCGGCTCCGCGGGGTCGGTGGCGACGTTGGGCACCAGGATGCCGCGACCACCGGCCGCCTCCGCGGCGCGCACGTCGGACTCGATGTCGCCGACCACCACACAGCGGCCCGGACGCACGCCGAGCCGCTCACAGGCGCGCCGGACCATGCCCGGCTGCGGCTTGCGGCACGCGCAGCCCTCGTCGCGCCCGTGCGGGCACATCTCCACGACCTCGAACGGGCCGAGCTGTCGCTCCACCTCCGCGTTGACCGCGTCCGCGTCCGCCTCGGTGATCGAACCCTGCGCGATGCCGGACTGGTTGGTGACCAGGCCCACGCGGATCCCCGCGTGCCGCAGCCGGTCGAGTGCCTCCCGAGCGCCGGGCAGCGGCCGGACCTTCTCCGGGTCGCCGTTGTAGGGCACGTCCTCGACCAGCGTGCCGTCCCGGTCGAACAGCACCAGGTCCGGCGGCCCGATCCACGGAGCCGCGTGCCGGTGCCGGACCGCGCCGTCGATGCTGTGCCAGGTCGCCGCGAACGGGATGGCCGCACTGGTCAGCAGCATCCGGCGCAGCTCGTCGTGGTCGCGCGGTCCGGGAACGATGCGCGCCAGCGCGAACTCCGCCGTGCCGGCCAGCCACACCGAGCCGGCGAGCAACGCCGTACGCCGGTGGCCGGTCGCCGTGGCCACCACCGCCGAGACGGCCGCGGCCGTGGTCGCGAGGTGCCGGCGCCGGCGGCCGCGGGGCGCCTGTGCCCGCTCGGCCCAGTCGTGGCCGTGCAGCGCCCGCATCAGGAAGTCGTCGGCGTTGCCGCGCTGCTGCTTCAGGCTGGCCCAGTCGGCGGCGGGTCGCACCGGGTGGGTGATCCACCGCTCGCCCCAGGTGATCCGCCCGTGCTGGCTGCTCACCCGCAGGCCGAGGTCGGCGTCCTCCCGGAAGGCCCGGGGGAAGCGCTCGTCGAACCCACCCACCACCGCCAGCGCGTCACGGCGGTAGCTGAGGTCAGCGGTGATCCACAGCGAGGAGGCCAGCCCGGCGGTGCCGCGCTCCCAGTCGGTGGGCCGGCGGTCGTGCGGCACCGGCACCCGCACGTGGCCCTGCACACCGCTGACGTCCGGAGGGGCGTCGGCGAGGTCGCGCAGGAGCAGGGCGTACCAGTCCTCGTCGGGCACCACGTCGTCGTCGAGGAAGCTCACCCACTCGGTGCGGGCCCGACGCCAGCCGAGGTTGCGGGCGCGGGCCGGGCCACCACCGCCGGACCGGACGACGGTGACGTCCCACGCCTCCGGCACGCCGAGCCGCGCCAGGTCGAGGGGCGCCACCTCGCCGGGCCGGTCGTCGACCAGCACCACCGGTGCGTCCAGCGGCACGGTGCCGGCAGCCAGGGCCCGCACGAGCGCCCCGAGGCTGGGTCGTCCCATCGTCGGGACGACGACGGTCGTCGGCGCGCTCACGGCTGGAGGACGACCTTGCAGGCCTCGTCCCGCTTCTTCTGGAAGATCTCGTAGCCGTGCGGCCCCTCCTCCAGCGGCAGGCGGTGGCTGGCGAAGGTGTCCACGCCGAGCGGGTCCGCGTCGGTGAGCAGCGGCAGGATGTCGTCCACCCAGCGGCGCACGTTCGCCTGGCCCATCCGCAGCTGCACCTGCTTGTCGAACATCGTCAGCATCGGCATCGGGTCCGCGGCACCGCCGTACACGCCGATCACCGAGATCGTCCCGCCCCGGCGGACGATGTCGACCGCCGCGTGCAGGGAGGCGAGCCGGTCCACGCCGCCGGTCTCCATCATCTTCTCGGCGAGCTTGCTGGGCAGCAGCTTGGTCATCGTGTGGGCGATCTTGGCCACCGGGGAGCCGTGCGCCTCCATGCCGACCGCGTCGATCACGGACTCCGGGCCCCGGCCGCCGGTCATGTCGCGGATGAGGTCGCCGAGGTCGTCGGCGTTGTGCTCGCGGATGTCGATGGTCTCCACCCCGAAGCGACGCACCCGGTCGAGCCGCTCGGGCACGAGGTCGAGGGTGATCACCCGGTGGCCGCGGTAGGCGGCGATCCGGCTGGCCATGTCGCCGATCGGGCCGGCTCCCAGGACGACGACGGTGCCGCCATCGGGGATGTCGGCGTACTCGATCGCCTGCCAGGCGGTGGGCAGCACGTCGGAGAGGTAGACGAAGCGGTCGTCCGGCGGTCCTTCGGGGACCTTGATCGGGTTGTAGTCGGCGTACGGCACCCGGAGGTACTCCGCCTGCCCGCCGGGCACCTCGCCGTAGAGCTTGGTGTAGCCGTAGAGCATCGCGCCCATGCCCTGGTCGCGCACCTGGGTGGTCTCGCACTGCGTCTGCAGTCCCTGGTCGCACATGAAGCAGTGGCCGCAGGAGATCTGGAAGGGCATCACCACGCGGTCACCGGGCTGGAGATCGGTGACCTCGGGTCCGACCTCCTCGACGATGCCCATCGGCTCGTGGCCGAGGATGTCGCCCTCACCCATGAACGGGCCGAGCACCTCGTACAGGTGGAGGTCGGATCCGCAGATGCCGGTCGAGGTGATCCGCACGATGGCGTCGTTGGGCTGCTCGATCCTCGGGTCCGGGACGGTGTCCACCCGCACGTCGCGCGGGCCGTGCCAGGTCAGTGCCCTCATTCGCTCCTCCTGCATCGTCGCTGCCGTGTTCGTTCGGGTCCGCGTGCCGGACCCCGGGCAGTGGGGTGCCCACGAGGGGCGAGTTCACACCGGCATGATCCGCCGCTGCCTGGGGAACCTGCCCGGCCATGCTCGTCTCCGTGCTGGGCACCGGTTACCTCGGTGCCACCCATGCCGCCTGCCTCGCCGACTGGGGCCACGAGGTCGTGGGCGTGGACAGCGACGAGGAGAAGGTCCGCTGCCTGGCCGGCGGCACCGCCCCCTTCCACGAGCCCGGACTGGACGCGCTGCTGCGCGAGGGCGTCGACAGCGGGCGGCTGCGCTTCAGCACCCGGTTGTCCGATGCGGCGGCGGCCGACGTGCACTTCCTCTGTGTCGGCACCCCGCAGCTGCCCGGCTCGGACGCCGCCGACCTGACCGCCCTCTGGTCGCTGGTGCGGTCGCTGGCGCCGCTGCTGGAGACGCCGTGCACGGTCGTCGGCAAGTCCACCGTGCCGGTCGGCACCGCTGCCCGGCTGCGCGACTGGCTGCAGCGGCAGGCGCCCGCCGGCGCCGGGGTGGAGCTGGCCTGGAATCCCGAGTTCCTCCGGGAAGGCCATGCCGTCGAGGACACCCTGCGCCCGGACCGCCTGGTGCTCGGCCTGCCCGACGGGCCCACGGCCGGTCAGGTGTCGGCCGTGCTCGGGGAGCTCTTCGGCGCGCTGGTGGCCGCCGGGGTGCCGGTGGTGCACACCGACCTGGCCACCGCCGAGCTGGCCAAGGCATCGGCGAACGTGATGCTCGCCGCGCGCATCTCGCTGGTGAACCTGCTCGCGGAGGTGTGCGAGCGCGGCAGCGCCGACATCGCCGACCTCTCCGAGATCCTCCGCCTCGACCGGCGGATCGGGCCGCTGCCGACGCCCGGACTGGGCTACGGCGGGGGCTGCCTGCCCAAGGACAGTCGCGCGTTCGCGGCACGTGCCGCCGAGCTGGGGCTGGAGCAGTCGACCGGGTTGCTGCGCGAGATCGACGCCACGAACCAGCGACAGCGCTCGCGCACCGTCGCGCTCGCCGATGCACTGCTCGACGGGCTCGATGGGGCGGGCGGCGCCCGGGTCGCCGTGCTCGGAGCGGCGTTCAAGGGCGGCTCCGACGACCTGCGCGACTCCCCCGCACTCGACGTGGCGCTGCGGCTCCAGGCCGCCGGCGCGCAGCTGCGGGTGCACGACCCGCGCGCGCTGGACAACGTACGCCGACAGCACCCGTCGCTGCCCGTCGCCGACTCCGTCGAGGAGGCCGTCCGCGACGCCGACCTGGTGCTGGTGCTGACCGAGTGGCCGGAGTACGCCGCCCTCGATCCCGCGTGGCTGGCCGGCCTGGTCCGGCGACCCCAGGTGCTCGACGCGCGGCTGATGCTCGACCCGGAGAAGTGGCGGGCCGCCGGGTGGGACTTCCACGCCCTCGGGCGCGGTGACGCCGAGACCGCCCCGCTGGATGACGCATCGGTCGCAGCGGACGGGAGGGTCAGCGCCTGATGCGCATCCTGCACTGGCACGTGCACGGCTCCTGGACGACCGCGTTCGTGCAGGGCTCGCACGAGTACCTGCTGCCGGTGACGCCGGACCGGGACGCCGACGGCATCGGCCGGGCCCGCACCTGGGAGTGGCCCGCGTCTGCGGTCGAGGTCCCGGCCGCCTCGCTGCGGGACACCGACATCGACGTCGTCGTACTCCAGCGTCCGCACGAGGTCGAGCTCACCGAGGCCTGGACCGGGCGCGTGCCCGGCCGCGACCTGCCGGCGGTCTACCTCGAGCACAACACCCCCTCCGGTGACGTGCCGTGCACCATGCACCCGATGGCCGAGCGCGACGACATCCCGGTCGTGCACGTCACCCACTTCAACCGGCTCTTCTGGGACTGCGGCCGCGCGCCCACCCGGGTGATCGAGCACGGCATCATCGACCCCGGCCACCGGTACGACGGTTCGCTGCCGCACGCCGCGGTGCTGGTGAACGACCCGGTGCGGCGCGGCCGCTTCGTGGGCACCGACCTGCTGCGGCCGTTGTCCGCGGTCGTGCCGGTCGATGTCTTCGGGATGCGCGTGACGCCGCTCTCGGACATGCTGCCGGTCACCACCTTCGAGGACCTGCCCCAGTGGCGTACCCACGAGGAGCTGGCCCGCCGGCGGGTCTACGTGCACATCGCCCGGTGGACCTCGCTCGGGCTCTCGCTCATCGAGGCGATGCACCTGGGCCTGCCGGTCGTGGCGCTCGCGGTGACCGAGGCCGCGACCGCCGTACCGCCCGGCGCCGGGGTGCTGACCAACCGCGTCGACGAGCTCTGTGCAGCCGCGCGGCGCCTGGTCGACGACCCGGACCTCGCCCGGCAGATGGGCAACGAGGCTCGCCGCTGGGCGCTGGAGCACTTCGGGCTGAAGCGTTTCCTCGCCGACTGGGACGCGCTGCTCGCCGACGTGGCCGGCTGATCCCCGGCTGATTCCCGACTGCACCGATCCCGCACAGGCGGGGTTCCGCCAGCCTTCCACCGGCTCGCAGCGCACCAACCCCGCACAGGCGGGATCCGGCCAGCCCTCCACCCGCACCCGGCGCACCAACCCCGCACAGGCGGGATCCGGCCAGCCGTCCACCCGCACCCGGCGCACCAACTCCGCACAGGCGGGATCCGGCCAGCCGTCCACCAGCCCGCGCCGCACCAACTCCGCACAGGCGGGATTCGGCCAGCCCTCCACCGGCCCGCGGCACACCAACCCCGCACAAGCGGGATCCCACCCCGCGTGCCTGGCCCGGCCGAGCGACGGTCTGTCGTGTCCGATTCGCGCATGTCGCCCCCCGGCGCGGGCACAGGAGCAGCCGTGAAGAGGGAGCTCAGGGACCTGCTGCGCCTGGTGAATCGCCACCCGCACGTGCACCAGGCGATGCGGGCGGCGATCGCGGCCACCGGCGCCTGGGCACTCGTGCAACCGCTGGGCGGCCCGGCAGACCAGTACCCCTACTACGCACCGCTCGGGGCGGTCGTGGCGATCTCGACGACGATCAGGGGGTCGATCCGCGCGTCGATCCAGGCGATCGTGGCGCTCGCGCTCGGTGCCGGCATCGCCTTGGCGGTGCAACCGGCCGTGCCCTGGGAGCTCCTCGCACTCGCGGTGGTGGTGGCCATCGGGTCCTTCGTCGCCGGCTGGGGCCGGCTGGGCTCGATGGCCTCCTGGGTGCCGGTCTCGGCGATGTTCGTGCTGATGATCGGCCGTGGCCACCCGGAGGGCTACGTCTCGGGGTACGTCGGGCTCACCGGCCTGGGAGCGGTCGTCGGCA
Source organism: Marmoricola sp. (assembly GCA_036518175.1). Classification (GTDB taxonomy): domain Bacteria; phylum Actinomycetota; class Actinomycetes; order Propionibacteriales; family Nocardioidaceae; genus Marmoricola. Next base: position 54,132 of record DATDNR010000192.1, on the reverse strand, counting down.
TGGTGGTCGACTTCGTCTTCGCCCCGCTGCCCCTGACCCGTACCAGCGTCGAGGTCCGCAAGGTGCGCGTCGCCCTCGCCGACCAGCTGCGCGACCTCTCCGACGGCCTGCGGCAGGACGGGCTGCTCAGCCGCGGGGAGTGGGACGAGCGCCGGCACGCCCTGATCCCGGTGACCCGCCGGATGAGTGCGATGGTCGCCGAGGCGTCGGAGGCCCGCCGGGGCAACTGGCGCGCGCACCGCTGGATCGAGACCGCCCACCAGCAGTACGAGCGTGCCCGGGCACTGGAGCAGCTGGCCTTCCTGGTCGAGGACATCACCGACCTGCTGGCGGTGACCGAGTCGTCGGACTCGACGTACATCGCGCTCGGCCCGGCGCTGCGCCGGCCCACGGCCGAGGTGCTCGACGCGCTGGCCGAGCTGCTCGCCGACGTGGACTCCGCCCTTGCCCGGGCCGACCGGCTCAGGCAGGTCGACAAGGCGCTGGCCCACCTCGTGGCCTGCATCCGCCAACGCCGTCAGGAGACCGGGGACGACATGTTCTCGGCGGGCAGCCTGGTCATCGCCGTACGCCGCGCCGTCGCCTCGCTGGTGCCCGAGGAGCTCACCGACGAGCTGCCCTCCCGGCACTGACCGGACCGACCGGGGCGCACCTGTCCGGCCGCAGGTGGTTCCGCGTCGCGGCGGTCAACCGGTGAGCTCCCGAACCGCCCGGAGCATCTCGCCGACCGACCCCGCCGGGTCGGTGATCGGCATCTGGGTGTGCCGGATCGTGCCCGTCTCGTCCAGCAGCAGGGTCTGGCGCTTGTAACGGTCGGCGCCGGCCACGCGGAAGGCCGGCAGCCGCAGCGCCGTGCCGAGCCGCAGGTCGACGTCGGAGAGCAGTGTGAAGGGCAGCGCCGCATGCGCGGCGAAGGCGGCCTGCTGGTCGGTGCGCTGCGAGCTGACCCCGACGACGTCGGCCCCGGCAGCGACGAACTCGGCGTGGTGGGCGGCGAACGTGGTCGACTCCAGCGTGCAGCCCGCCGCCCCCGGGATGTCTCCCCATCCCGCGGGGTAGGCCTGCGAGCTCGGGGCGTAGGCGCCCGGGAAGAAGTAGAGGACCCGCAACCCCGCTATCGGCCGCACCCGAGCCAGGTCCCCGGTGTGGGAGGGAAGGCCGGTGTCAGGGACAGGCCGGCCCACCAGTCCGTGCACGCGCTGTGCCTCCACCGAGGTCGCCCCGGCGGTTGCGGTGACCGTGCCGTCGCCGAGGACGTGCCGGTCGCCGAACTCCTGCAGGGCCAGCAGGACCGGCAGCAGACCCTCACCCTTCGGGGTCAGGACGTAGTCGTGACGCACCGGACGCGTGCTGTACGGCGCGCGGGCCAGAACGCCCTGGCCGACCAGGTGCTCCAGGCGCTCGCTGAGGGCGCGGCGGCTGATGCCCAGCGCCGCCTGGATGCCGTCGAAGCGGGTGGTGCCGCCGGCGACCTCGCGCACGATCAGGAACGTCCACCAGTCACCGACCACGCCCAGCGCCTGGGCGATGCCACAGGACGCGTCGGCCAGGTCGTCTCGTCTCACGAGATCGATCCTTCCGGTTGCGGCCGCGCCGAGCAGCCTCTAGGGTCCGTTCCAATATGGAACTTACCCGATCTGCCACGAGGGTGCGAGCGTTCTGGCTCTACTGGTCGTCGAGCGCGACGAGCTCGGTCGGCTCCGCGGTCGGCGCGGTCGCGCTCCCCCTCAGCGCGCTGCTGGCGGTCCACGCGACCGCGTTCGAGATGGGCCTGATCTCCGCCTCGAGCTATGCCGCCTGGCTGGTCATCGGGCTGCCGGCCGGGGTCATCACCCAACGCCTCCCCCTGCGTCGGCTGCAGGTCGCGATGGACCTTGCGCGTGCCCTGGCCATCGCGTCCGTCCCGCTCGCCTGGTGGCTGGGGCACCTGACCGTCGCACAGCTCGCGGGTGTCGCGCTCGTGGTCGGCTTCGCCAGCGTGCTGTTCGACGTGGCCAGCTCGACGTTCCTGCCCAGTGTCGTGCCCAGGGAGCAGCTGCAGGCTCGCAACTCGTTGATGAGCGGCACGCACGCGGCCAGCCAGCTGGGCGGTCCCTCACTCGGCGGGGTGTGCGTCCAGCTGCTCGGCGCCGTACCGACCCTGCTCGTCGACGCGGTGTCCTACCTCGCCTCGGCGATGCTCCTGGGCCGACTCCCGGACTCGACTGCTCCGCGGCGGGAGCCGACGCCGATGCGCGCGCTGATCCGCGAGGGTTGGGAGTACGTCACCAGGCACCCGATCATGGGGCCCTGCATGTGGGACGCGACCGCGACGAACTTCGTGTGCGGCGGCCAGATGGCGCTGTTCGCCCTCTATCTCGTCCGGGACCTCCGGGCACCGGCCGCGCTGGTCGGCGTGCTGCTGGCCGCCGAGGGCGTCGGCTCGCTCCTCGGCGCCGCCCTGGTGCCGTCGGTGGTCGGCGCGGTCGGATCGGCCCGGGCCTGCGTGCTGGCCGGGGTCGTGTCGGTCGGCGGCGCGTTCCTGATCCCCGTGGGGCACGGCACGCTCGGCTACGCGATGTTCGCGCTCGGCAACGTCGTGTTCGCCGGCGGCGTGGTGGTCCTGTCGACCACGACCCGCACCTACCGGCAGATCGCCAGCCCGCCCGGGATGCTGGCGCGTGTCATGGCCACCGTGCGCTTCGTGTCGTGGGGCGCGATCCCCCTCGGTGGGCTGACGGCCGGCGCGCTTGGGAGCTGGCTGGGCGCACGAGACGCCCTCGTCGTGCTCGCAGCGCTCACCGTCGCCGCGCCGCTGATCCTGATCGCCAGCCCGGTGCGGAGTCTGCGCGACCTGCCGGACCACTGAACCGGACCACTGAGCCGGACCACTGAGCCGGACCACTGAACCGGACCACTGAGCCGGACCGCCCTCCCGGGCACACCCCGGCAGCGCTCGCATGGGCACTCGAGGCGCGGGGTACCGCTCCGGGCATGCAACACCGACCGGAACGACCGATCGACCTCGAGGGCGTCCCCACCGAGGAGGACGTCTCGCGCGCGGACGCACCGGAGCAGCTGGCGCAGGATCCAACGGAGAGGGAGAACCTCTCCGGTGAGCCGCGCCAGGAGCAGCTGGAGTCACGGCGGAGGCTGGCCGAGCAGCTCGAGGACGGCACCGCGGTGGCCGACCGGCAGGTGCCGGAGGACCGCTGAGCCCGAGCCCTGAGGCCGACGCTGCGCCCGACGCTGAGCCCGCCCGCTGAGCCCGACGCTGAACCCAACCGCGGGCTGGCGCCCAGTGGTCAGCCCGCCGCGTGGATCCGTTCCCTGGCCGCGCTGAGCATCTCCTCGAAGGTGTCGCCGGGCAGGGTGCCCTCCTCGGCCTTGCCGAACAGCTCGAGGGCGACCGCGACGCGCTCCTTGGCCACTGCGGTCAGCTCACCGGAGAGCTCGGGGAACTCCTCGCTCTCCTCGTGCTCGGCGTGGTCGACGACACTGCCCTGCAGCTCGTCGTAGCCCTCGGAGAACCCCTCGGAGTCGAGGTCCCTGCCCTCCAGCTCGGCGATGGTGTCCGCGGCCTCGCTCTCCTCCTCCACGCGGGGCGACTCGACCTCGTCGGTCAGCTGGGCCGCCGCGGGGTGCACGGTCTCCTGCTCCAGCGCCTCGTGCACTGCAAGGGTCTGGCGCACCTGGCGCCACAGGTCCCGGCGCTCGGCACCACTCGCCTGGATCACCCTGGGCAGCAGGCTCTTGAGCTGGTCGTGCTGCTCGGTGAGGAAGTCGACGAGCTCGTCGATGGTCTCCATGGGTGCCTGCGCCATCTCGATCCTTCCCGGTTCGGCGACTCCGCTGCGTGGTCAGCGCCGGTACCCGAGCCGATCGGTGGCAAACCGCAACGACCGCGGCGGCGCACGAGCGGTCACCGCTGCAGCGCGGCCCGTCCCCGCAGGCATGCCCCCTCGCGCGCGGGGTACGACGTGCAGCACGTGCGCCAGCCGACCGGCGCCTCGGCCTGACATGGGGACCAATGAGACTGCCACGACCGCGGGGCCCGCTGAGCGCGCTCACCGCCCACAGCCTTGCCACGGCCGCGCGCTCCGGCGCGGTGATCAGCACCGACCGCTTCGCCGAGCAGCTGGCCGACATGGCACCCTCCTGCGACATCCTCGTCGACGACGACTTCCAGCTCACCCTGTGGATGCTCTACGAGCTGCACTACCGCGGCTTCGACGACGTCGACCCCGAGCTCGAGTGGGACCCGCAGCTGCTCGCCTGCCGGCAGCTGCTCGAGCGGCGGTTCGAGAAGGAGCTGCGCTTCCGCACCGGCGGACCGGTGCAGAAGGCGCTCCAGCAGGGCGAGAAGGGCGCCGACCTCGCCGCCCAGGTGAACTGGCTGATCGGGCACATGGGCGGTCCGCGGCTGGCGCCGTACCTGCAGCGCCAGGCCACCCGCGAGGAGATGCTGGAGTTCCTCGCGGTGCGCAGCGTCTACCACCTCAAGGAGTCCGACCCGCACTCGTTCGTGCTCGCCCGGCTGGCCGGTGCCCCCAAGGTCGCCCTCGCCGAGCTGCAGTACGACGAGTACGGCGCCGGCCGCCCGGCCCGCCTGCACCAGACCCTGTACGGCGACGCGCTCGCCGCCGCCGGGCTCGACAGCAGCTACGGGGCCCACGTCGAGCTCGCCCCCGGGTCGACCCTCGCGGTGAACAACGTGATGTCGCTGCTCTGCCTGCACCAGCGCCACCGCGGCGCCGCGATGGGGCACCTGGCCGCCTTCGAGTCGACCAGCTCGATCCCCTGCCGCAAGATCGCGGCGGGCCTCCAGCGGCTCGGCTTCCCGCCGGCGGTGGCGGCGTACTTCCTCGAGCACGTCGAGGCCGATGCCGTGCACGAGCAGGTGGCTGTGCGCGACCTGTGCGGCCGGCTCGTGGCCCAGGAGCCGCGGCTGCACACCGAGGTGCTCTTCGGGGTGGCCTGCTGCCTCTACCTCGACGCGCTGGCCAACACCCACCTGCTCGACAGCTGGCAGGCGGGCAACCCCGAGCCGATCGGAGCCGGCGCATGAGCATCCTGCCGATGAGGCCGCGGCGCGACCAGGCGGTGCAGATCGAGCCCTGCCCGGACGGACCGGTGCTGGTCCGCGGCGCGGAGGTGGTGCTCGACGCCGACGGCGAGGAGCACGAGGTGACCCGACCGGTGGTGGCGCTGTGCACCTGCGGGCGCACGCAGAGCAAGCCCTTCTGCGACGGCACCCACAAGTTCCTCCGGCCCTAGCCTGCCTCGCCGCCGCGGGCTGCATGGGTGGGTGAACGGACGGGTACCCCGGACGCTTCCCATCCGCGACCGGACGGAGTCCGCCCCATGGCCGAGACAGAGCAGCAGATCCCCGGCGCCCCGACACCCGAGCCGCCCTCCCTGGCAGAGCCCACCGAGCCGCGCGAGCCGTTGCCGCCCCGCGCCGACCAGGGTGCTCCCGACACGCGCACGCCCACCGGCGCCGAGTCGGGCGTCCCGGCCACCGCGACGGCGCAGCAGGGCCGCTGGCTGACCACCGCGCAGGGTGCCCGGCTGCGGGACACCGACCACTCGCTCAAGGCGGGCCCCCGGGGCCCGATCCTGCTGCAGGACCACCACCTGCGCGAGAAGATCACCCACTTCGACCACGAGCGGATCCCCGAGCGGGTGGTGCACGCCCGCGGCGCGGGCGCCCACGGCGTGTTCACCGGGTACGGCGCCGCCGACAACGTCTGCCGCGCCGGGTTCTTGAAGAAGGACGTCGAGACCCCGGTCTTCGTGCGCTTCTCGACCGTGCTCGGCTCCCGCGGATCGGCCGACACCGTGCGCGACACCCGCGGCTTCGCCACGAAGTTCTACACCTCCGAGGGCACCTTCGACCTCGTCGGCAACAACATCCCGGTCTTCTTCATCCAGGACGGCATCAAGTTCCCCGATGTGGTGCATGCCGCCAAGCCGCACCCCGACCGCGAGATCCCCCAGGCGCAGAGCGCGCACGACACCTTCTGGGACTTCGTCTCCCTGCACACCGAGGCCCAGCACCACACCCTGTGGAACATGTCGGACCGCGGCGTGCCCCGGTCCTACCGGATGATGGAGGGCTTCGGCGTGCACACCTTCCGGCTGATCAACGACGCCGGGGAGACCGCGCTGGTGAAGTTCCACTGGAAGCCGAAGCTCGGCGTGCACTCGCTCACCTGGGAGGAGGCCCAGCTGATCGGTGGTCTCGACCCGGACTTCCACCGCCGCGACCTGTACGACGCCATCGAGGCCGGCGCCTTCCCCGAGTGGGAGCTGGGCCTCCAGGTCTTCCCCGACACCCCCGAGCAGACCTACGAGGGCATCGACCTGCTCGATCCGACCAAGATCGTGCCCGAGGAGCTCGCGCCCGTGCAGCCGATCGGGAAGATGGTCCTGAACGCCAACCCGACCAACTTCTTCGCCGAGACCGAGCAGGTCGCCTTCCACCCCGGCCACCTCGTGCCCGGCATCGACGTGACCGACGACCCGCTGCTGCAGGTGCGGTTGTTCTCCTACCTCGACACCCAGATCAGCCGGCTGGCCGGGCCGAACTTCGCCCAGATCCCGATCAACCGGCCGCACGCGGACGTCAACGACATGCACCGCGACGGCTGGCACCAGGACGCGGTGCACGGGGGCGCGGCGCCGTACCGGCCGAACTCCCTGGACGCCGGCTGCCCGTTCACCGCGGGCGACGCGGACGGTGCCTACGTCGATGCCCCGGTCGTGGTGCCGGCAGCGACCAAGGTGCGCGAGGTGTCGGCCTCGTTCGCCGACCACTTCAGCCAGGCCCGGCTCTTCTTCCAGAGCATGTCGCCGGTGGAGCAGGAGCACATCATCCGGGCCTACACCTTCGAGCTCGGCAAGTGCTACGAGCAGGCGATCAAGGAGCGCCAGCTGCAGTGCCTGGCCAGCATCGACGCGCGGCTCTGCCGCGAGGTGGCCGCCGGGCTCGGGCTCGAGCCACCGGCGCCGAGCGAGCCGCTCGCGGAGGTCACACCGAGCCCGGCGCTCTCCCAGGTGGGACACAGCTGGCCCGCCGACGGCCGGATCGTGGGCATCGTGGTCGACGTCGACCGTGACCTCGACGGGGTCGCCGAGGCCCGCACCTCCCTCTTCCAGGCCGGCGCGGTGCCGCTGCTGATCGCCGCGCGCGGCGGCACGCTGCCCGACGGCACCCCCATCCAGCGGACCTTCCTGACCGCGCGGTCGGTGGAGTACGACGCCCTGCTGCTGGCCGGCGCCCCCGGCCCGGCGGCCGACGCCCTGGTCAACCGGGACGGCAAGGCCGGTGCGGCCGGCACCGCGGTCCTCGACCCCCGCGTCGCGCTGCTGCTCGACGAGACCTGGCGCCAGGCCAAGGCGATCGGCGCCTGGGGCGAGGGCCGGACCGCGCTGGAGGCCGTCGACATCACCGCGGGTGCCGCCGGCGTCGAGGCCGGTGACGGCCCCGCGCAGGTGCTCGGCCCGGTGCTGGACCTGATGGCCGCCCACCGCGCCTGGGACCGGTTCGCCGTCGCCGTGGGCTGAGCCCGTGACCTCCGCGCCGGTGCCCGGCGTGCCTGTCGGGCACCGGCGCCGGCCACGGCCATGATGGGCCGATGCACCGGTTGCCACGACCCTGGACGACCGCGCTCGCGCTCGGCGTGCTCGCCGCGACGACCTCCGGCTGCCTGGGCTCGGCTCCGCGGGCGGACACCCCGGTGAGGTCCCGGCCCCCGGCGACCGCGCGGCCCTCTGCGACGCGGGCGGCCACGTCGGCCCCGTCCACCCCCCCTGCCTCGCCCACCGGACCCCGGTCCACCGCCCCGACCGCGACCGCCGCCCCCGCGACCCCGACCGACGCGCCGGCCGACGCGCCGGCCGTCGGGGCCAGCGACCCGGCCGTGGCGCCGGCGAGCCCGGTGGTCTCCCCCACGACCGGCAGCGCACCGAGGCTGGTGCGCTACAGCGGCGACGGGGTCACCGTGCAGCGGGCGGCCGACGCAGACCGGCTGCACGGCACCTCCCCCGAGTTCCGTCGGTTCGTGGTGGCCCACCTGCCGCAGGGGCAGGCCGACTGCGGCAACGGCTCGATCACCGTGAAGGCCTGGCGCGCCGACGGGTTCGCCGTCGGCGACGTCTTCGAGTGCCCCGGCGGCTATCGGGCGATCTGGGGGACCGCGGGCGGCGGCTCCTGGCGGCAGCTGGTCGGCACCCAGGACGTGTGGTCGTGCAGCGACCTGCACCGGTGGTCGGTGCCCACCTCGATCGCCGGCGACAAGTGCTCCGCCGACGGCGGGCTGCAGGAATACCGCCAGGCCTGAGCCCGGGTCACTCCCACTCGATGGTGCCCGGCGGCTTGGAGGTGATGTCCAGCGTCACCCGGTTGACCTCGCGCACCTCGTTGGTGATCCGGGTCGAGATGGCCTCCAGCACCTCATAGGGCAGCCGGGCCCAGTCGGCGGTCATCGCGTCCTCGCTGGTCACCGGCCGCAGCACCACCGGATGGCCGTAGGTACGCCCGTCGCCCTGCACGCCCACCGAGCGGACGTCGGCGAGCAGCACCACCGGGAACTGCCAGATGTCGCGGTCGAGCCCGGCGCGGGTGAGCTCCTCGCGGGCGATCGCGTCCGCGGCGCGGAGGATGTCCAGCCGTTCGCCGGTGACCTCGCCGACGATGCGGATGGCCAGCCCGGGGCCCGGGAACGGATGCCGCCAGACGATCTCGGCGGGCAGGCCGAGCTGCTCCCCGACCAGCCGGACCTCGTCCTTGAACAGCGTGCGCAGCGGCTCGACCAGCTCGAACTCCAGGTCCTCGGGCAGGCCGCCGACGTTGTGGTGGGACTTGATGTTGGCCGCGCCCTCGCCCCCGCCGGACTCCACCACGTCGGGGTAGAGGGTGCCCTGCACGAGGAAGGCGACCTTCTGCCCCTCCTCCACGGCGGCCTTCCGCAGCACGTCGGCCTCGGCGGCCTCGAAGACGCGGATGAACTCGCGACCGATGATCTTGCGCTTCTCCTCGGGGTCGCTCACCCCGGCGAGCGCTTCGAGGAAGCGCTTCTCGGCGTCGACGACGTGCAGGTCGACCCCGGTGGCGGCGACGAAGTCGCGCTCCACCTGCTCGGCCTCGCCCTGCCGCAGCAGCCCGTGGTCGACGAAGACGCAGGTCAGCCGGTCGCCGATGGCGCGCTGGACCAGGGCCGCCGCGACCGCGCTGTCCACGCCGCCGGACAGGCCGCAGATCGCCCGCCCGTCGCCGACCCGGGCGCGGATCTGCTCGACCTGCTCCTCGACGATGTTCACCATCGTCCAGGTGGGCCGGCAGCCGGCGATCTCCAGCAGGAAGTGCTCGAGCACCGCCTGGCCGTGCTCGGTGTGCAGCACCTCCGGGTGCCACTGCACGCCGGCGAACCGCCGGACGGTGTCCTCGAAGGCCGCCACCGGGGTCGCGGCGGTCTCCGCCAGCACGTCGAAGCCCTCCGGCGCCCGTGCGACCGAGTCGCCGTGGGACATCCACACCCGGTGCTCGGCAGGGACACCGGCGAGCAGGGTGCCGGGGGCGGTCACCCGCACCGGCGTACGCCCGAACTCGGAGATGCCGGTGCGCGCCACCTCACCGCCGAGGGCCTGGGCCATCGCCTGGAAGCCGTAGCACATCCCGAACACCGGGACGCCGCCCTCGAAGAGACCGGCGTCGACCTGGGGCGCGTCGGGGGCGTAGACCGACGACGGGCCGCCGGAGAGGATGATCGCCTTCGGCCGGCGGGCCATCATCTCGGCCACCGGCGTGGAGTGCGGCACGATCTCCGAGTAGACCCGCGCCTCACGGACCCGGCGGGCGATCAGCTGGGCGTACTGCGCGCCGTAGTCGACGACGAGGACGAGGTCGTGGTCGGTCAAGGGAGGCCCTTCCGGCGCGGTCTTCGGGGGTGCTGTCGGGGCCCTGAGTGTATCGACCCGGAACTCGTAAGAATTTCCCGTTCCCGGCCATAACCCCCCTGTGACCGCCTCGTTGTCAGGTGCAGATCCGGTGCTATTGCTCCCTCCCAGGCCGGATCTCGACAGGTCCGCGCAAGTGGACACACCAGGGCCCGACCTCCCTCCCTCCCCGGTCGGGCCCTGGACTGTCTTCCGGGCCCGGAGACCACCGGGGCGCTCGGTTCAGGAGACCGCGACGATCGGCAGTCGCAGGGCGGCCGGCGCGGAGGCCGGCACCGCCGGGTGCCGCGGCGCGACCGGCTCGAGCCGCTGGTACGCCGACCCCGGGGCGGGGCGCGGGTCGGGCTCGCCCTTGTTGGGCCAGAAGGCCATCGCCCGCTCGGCCTGGGCGGTGATCGTCAGCGACGGGTTGACGCCGAGGTTGGCCGAGATCGTCGAGCCGTCGACGACGTGCAGCCCCGGATGGCCGTGCACGCGCTGCCAGGGGTCGACCACGCCGTCCGCCGCGGTCTGCCCGATGGTGCAGCCGCCGATGAAGTGCGCGGTGAGCGGACGGTTGAAGGGCTCCCCGATGTTGCCGCCCGGCGTGCCGCCGAGCAGGGCGGCCATCCGGCGTACCGCCTCGTTGGCCTTCGGGATCCACGTCGGGTTCGGCCGACCGTGGCCCTGCCGCGAGGAGAGCCGCCAGCCCAGCGGGGTGCGTCGGGGGAAGGTGGTGATCGAGTTGTCGATGGTCTGCATCACCAGCGCGATCACGGTGCGCTCCGACCAGTGCCGCAGGTCGTAGAGGTCGGCGACCTCGTGCCGCCGGGCCCACATCTCCTTCAGCCACGTGCGCCAGCGCGGGTCCGGGCCGTCGCCGTCGGTCAGCACCGTCTGCATCAGCGCCATCACGTTCGAGCCCTTGCCGTAGCGGACCGGCTCGATGTGGGTCACCTCGTCCGGGTGCCAGGAGGAGGTGATCGCCACCCCCTGGCTGTAGTCGACGGCGCGGTCGGGCGCGAGCGCGCCGAGGATCGACTCGGAGTTGGTGCGGGTGAGCATGCCCAGCCTGTCGGAGATCGCCGGCAGGTCGCCCTCGGCCTTCAACCGGTGCAGCAGCTTCTGGGTGCCGAGCGCCGCGGCGGACAAGATCACCTGCTCGGCGGTGAAGCTCTTCCGGGCCCGACCGCGCGACAGCTTCGCCTTCGTCCAGCGGGCATCGACCCGGTAGCCGCCGCCCTCCAGTGGCCGCACCCGGGTGACGGTGGTGAGCGGATGCACCACCGCGCCGTTCTTCTCGGCCAGGTGCAGGTAGTTCTTGACCAGGGTGTTCTTGGCGTTGTGCCGGCAGCCGGTCATGCACTCGCCGCAGTTGATGCAGGTGCGTCGCTCCGGCCCCTCACCGCCGAAGTACGGGTCCGCGGCCGGTGCGCCCTCGGCGTCGCCCGGACCGCCGAAGAACACGCCCACCGGTGTCGGGTGGAAGGTGTCGCCGACGCCCATGTCGTCGGCCACCTTCTTCATCACCTGGTCGGAGGGGGTGAGGTGCGGGTAGGTGGTCACGCCGAGCATCCGCCTGGCCTGGTCGTAGTACGGCGCCAGCTCCGACTTCCAGTCGGTGATCGACGCCCAGGACGGGTCGCTGTAGAAGGCGTCCAGCGGCTCGTAGAGCGTGTTCGCGTAGACCAGCGAGCCACCTCCGACGCCGGCGCCGGCCAGGATCAGGCAGTCCTTGACCGTGTCGATCCGCTGGATGCCGTAGCAGCCGAGTGCCGGGCTGAACAGGTAGCGCTTGAGGTCGAAGGAGGTGGTGGCGAAGTCATCGTCGGCGAACCGCGCGCCGGCCTCGAGCACCGCGACCCGGTAGCCCTTCTCGGTCAGCCGCAGGGCGCTCACCGAGCCGCCGAAGCCGGAGCCGATGACGATGACGTCGTAGTCGAAGCCGTCCCCCGCCATCACGGCCGCCGCATCCGGTGCAGCAGCCTCAGCGACAGGGTCATCGACCTGGCGTACTGCGCGTCGTCCATGCCGAGCTGGGGGCCGAAGCGCAGCAGCGCCTGGCTGGCCACCGACTGGGTCTCGGTGTAGCGGTGGATGCCCTCGCTGCCCTGCCGGCGACCCAGCCCGGACTCGCGCATGCCTCCCATCGGCGCATCGATGCTGGCGAAGGTGGCGGCGAAGGCCTCGTTGACGTTGACCGTGCCGCACCTGATCTGGCGCGCCAGGGCGCGGGCGCGCCGGGTGTCACGGCTGTAGACGGAGGCGTTCAGGCCGTACTCCCCCTCGTTGGCCCGCGCCACCGCGTCGGCCTCGTCGTGGAAGCGGTAGACCGAGACCACCGGGCCGAAGGTCTCCTCACCGAAGCAGGCCATCTCGGGGGTGACGCCCTCGAGGATGGTCGGCTCGTGGAAGTACGGGCCCAGGTCGGGCCGCGCGCGGCCGCCGGCACGCACGGTCGCGCCCTTGGCGACGGCGTCCTCGACGTGGCGGGTGACCGTGGCGAGCTGGTCGGCGCTGATCAGCGTGCCCATGTCGACGCCCCAGTCGGTGCTGGTGCCCAGCGACATCGCCTCCGTGCGGGCCACGAACCGGTCGACGAAGCGGTCGTAGAGCTGGTCGGCGACGAAGAGCCGCTCGGTGGAGACGCACAGCTGCCCGGCGTTGGAGAAGCACGCGCGCACGGCCCCCTCCGCCGCCCGCTCGACGTCGGCGTCGCGCAGCACCAGGATCGGGTTCTTGCCGCCCAGCTCCAGCGAGCAGCCGATCAGCCGGTCGGCGCACTGCCGGGCGATCACCTTGCCGGTGGCCGTCGATCCGGTGAAGCAGACGTAGTCCGCCCGCTCGATCAGCGGGGTCCCGAGCTCCCGCCCCGGCCCGGCCACGACGTTCCACAGGTCTCGGGGGAAGCCGGCCTCCTCGAGCAGCTCGGCACCCAGCAGTGCGGTGAGCACGGTCTGCGCGTCGGGCTTGGTGACCACGGCGTTCCCGGCCAGCAGCGCCGGCAGTCCGTCACAGAGCGCCAGGGTGAAGGGATAGTTCCACGGCGAGATGATGCCGACGACCCCCTTCGGCACCCGGTTGACCTCGACCCGGGTCAGCCCGGGGATCACGCCGAGGTGCCGGCGGGTGTCGAGGTGCCGGTGCGCGGTGCGGCCGTAGTAGCGCGCGGTCAGCGCGACGTGCAGCGGCTCGTCGAAGGCGTGCTTGCGCGCCTTGCCGGACTCCCGGCAGATGAGGTCGAGGATCTCCGCCTGCCGGTCGAGCACCACGTCGTGCAGCCGCAGCAGCCGGGCGGCCCGCTCGTCCAGCGGCACGCGCTGCCAGGCCTGCTGGGCGCGGCGGGCCCTCTCGAACGCCTCCGCGACGTCGTCGGCACCGGACTGGGGCACGGTGGCGAGCGGCTGCCCGGTCGCGGGCGCGTGCACCGTCACCGAGCGGCCGGTCGAGGCCACCAGCCGGTCGGTGAGCCGCGCCACGGCGGACGGCTCCAGCGCGTACGACGCGGTCAGGTCGTGCTCCGGGTCGTGCGGCAGGCTGGTGGTCTGGGTCATGGCGGCGAGAATAGACTGGCCGGTAACTTCACCTCAACGGCCGTCTTGTCGACCGGGCCTCGCGGGTCACGACCCGGCACCGCGCGACCGGTGCCGGCGCACCGCGACCAGCACGCCGACCGCGACGGTGGCCAGCGCCGCGCCGCAGCCGTGCCGCGCCGTCCGTCCGGCGTCCCGCACCACGCTGCGCGGAGGTGACTCGACGACCATCCGCGTGGTCCGGGGGTACGCCGACCGCGCACTCTCCTCGGCCTCCTCGGCGGACTCGAAGCCGTGCGCGGCGAGCAGCGGCTCCGCCTCCCCGGTGCCCGGGATCCAGCGCCAGCGCCACATGCCGTCGTCCTGGCGGAAGACCTCGAGCTTGTCGACGGGGATCTGTGCTGCCACCTCCCGGGGGACGTGCCGGCTCACGGCTCGGCCGCCTGCTCGTCCTCGATCCCCTGCTCGTCGACCTGCTCCTTGCGGGCCCGGGCCTTGAGCCAGATCGGCTCCTCGTGCAGCGGCCGCACCGTGGCCTGCTCCTTCTCCTCCTCGACGACCTCGCCGGAGGGCAGTCGCCCACGAGCGACACGCCAGGCGATGAAGCCGGTGACGACCGGCAGGGCGAGGGCGAGCACCCGCAGGGTCACCCGGACGGTGCCGATCGGCACGCCGGTCCACATCACGATCGCCTCCTCGCCGGAGGCCAGCAGCAGCACGGAGAAGAAGGTGAGGGCGACGACACCGACGGTGAAGCGTCGCGGCGAGGAGGTCGGGGCGGCGGCCACGTGGTGGGTGCCGCGGTCACCGGTCAGCCGCCGGTCGATCCACGGCCAGGCGTAGAGCACCAGGAAGGTCACTCCGGGCATCAGCACCGAGGGCCAGAACTGGTTGGGCACCGTCATGCCCGCGAAGTGGATCTCCAGCGGCGGCATCAGCCGCAGGCCGCCCTCGATCCAGGCGATGTACCAGTCCGCGACGCTCGGGGAGATGATCGAGTAGCTCTTGAACTCCCCCCACGTCCAGATCGGGTTGATCTGCACGAAGCCGCCCATGAAGAAGCAGACCGCTCCCACGGCGCAGAGCAGGGAGAGCGAGCGCAGGGCGTACGCCGGCCACATCCGCGACCCGACCACGTTGGCGTCGCTGCGTCCGGGGCCGGCGAAGTGGCTGTGCTTCTGCCGGATCAGCACGACCATGTGCGCGGTGATGAGTGCCGCGAGGAGCGCCGGGACGACGAAGATGTGCAGCGCGTAGAGCCGCGGGATGATGTGCGGCCCCGGGAAGGAGGCCCCGAAGACGAGGAAGGTGAACCAGGGGCCGATGAACGGCACCGCCTCGAAGACGGAGTAGAAGATGTGCAGTCCGGTCCCGGACAGCAGGTCGTCGGGCAGCGAGTAGCCGGCGAAGGAGTTGAAGATCGCCAGCACCAGCAGCGTCAGCCCGATCATCCAGTTCAGCTCGCGCGGCTTGCGGAACATGCCGGTGAAGAAGATCCGGCACAGGTGCAGCACGATCGCGGCGATGAAGATGTTCGCCGCCCAGTGGTGCACCTGGCGCATCAGCAGGCCGCCGCGCACGTCCCAGCTCAGCGTGACCGTGGAGGAGAACGCGCTCGACACCTCGCGGCCGTGCAGCGCCGGGTAGGAACCGATGTAGGTGGTGTCGGAGGAGCTGGGGTCGAAGAACACGGTCAGGAAGATGCCGGTGGCGACCAGGATCATGAAGCAGTAGAGCGCGATCTCCCCCAGCATGAAGGACCAGTGGTCGGGGAAGATCTTGCCGAGCGCGACCCGGCCGATGCCGGCGAAGCCGAGCCGCTCGTCGGCGTCACGCAGCGGGGTGCGCACCAGCCGACGGGCGAGCCGGGACTGGTGCTCGGTCGTGCTGCCGGTCCTGCTGCTGCTCACGGCTTCTCCCTCCCGTCCGGCCAGCCCCACCAGGCAGCGCCGACAGGCATGTCGAACCCGCCGCGGGCGATCAGGAAGCCGTCGGCGTCGGTGCCCAGCGGCAGCATCGGCAGCGGGTGGGAGGCCGGGCCCTCGACGGGCTTCGCGCCGTCGAGCACGTCGAAGATCGAGTGGTGGCAGGGGCACAGCAGCTGGTGCGACTCGTCGGCGTACAACCCCACCGGGCAGCCGGCGTGGGTGCAGAGCTTGGAGTAGGCGACCACCCCGTCGACGGTCCAGTTGGCCCGGTCCGGGGGCAGCCGCAACCTGGCCGGATCCACCCGGATGAGCAGCGTGGCGCCGGCCGCCTCCTTGAGGTTCCACCCCTCGGGGAAGACGGTGAGCACTCCCCCCGGGTCGAGGTCGTCGGGCTTCACCCCGGTGCCGTCCTCGGTGACGATCGCCTGGCCGCGCCGGTACACCCGGGACTCCAGGGCCCGCTGCGGGTTGTTGCGCATCTGCGGGAAGAACGAACGCACCGGGAACAGGGCCGCCAGGCCGACCGTGCCGGCGGCGACGCCGAGCATCGACCAGAGCACGCGCGAGCGCGGCACCGGTTGGGCGGTGAGGGCGTCCATGAACTTCTCGAACTGCGGTTCCGGTGTCGGGCCGACGTCCCGCTCCTCGACGTACTCCGGCGAGGCCCGGTCGATCAGCTTCGACCACAGCCCGAGCCCGATGGCCAGGAACATCAGCGCTGCGCCGAGCAGACCGCCGTACCAGACGTTGCCGAGGCCCAGCACGTAGCTGGCGGCGAACCCCATCCCGGCCAGGGTGGCCAGGGCGAAGCTGACGACCACACCCATCGGCGGTCGCTCGTCGCGGGCTCGGCTGCTCACTGCTTCTGCCTCCTCTGGCCGAGGAGCAGCAGCACGCCGATGAGCACCGGGACCGGGATCAACCACACGATGCTGCCCTCGAAGATGGGTCCGTACTGGTCGAGGCCGTTGCCACCCCGCACCTGCTTGTCACCGAGGGAGGAGGCGTAGGCGACCAGGTCGTCGAGCTGGGTCTGGTCGACCACGTGCGACGAGAACGCCGGCATCTCGCCGGGCCCGGTGCGGATGGCCTCGGCGATCTGGCGCGGGTGCTCGCCGTAGAGCTGCGGCGCCACCGCGCCATTGACCACGATCACCCCGGTGCCGGAGGTGTTGTGGCAGGCCGCGCAGTGGGTGATGAACAGCGACTGGCCCTCGGCCTCGTCCCCCGCGTGCACCACCGGGATCGGCTTGCCGCCGGGACCCAGCGACCCGAGGTAGTCGACGATGTCGCTGATGGTCCGCGAGGAGTAGGCGGGCGGACCCTTCATCGCCCGCTGGTCGGGCGACTTCAGCGGCATCCGGCCGGTGCTGAGCCAGAAGTCGATGGCTGCCGAGCCCTTGTCGAGCAGCGAAGGAGCGACGCCGGTGCCCTGGGCGTGCTGGCCGTGGCACCAGGCGCAGTCGCGCAGGAAGACCTGCCGGCCGTGCTGCTCACCGGGCGACGTCGCCGCCGGCGGCGGTCCGGAGTCGCTGCCGGTCGACGGCCGCGGCGTCACCGGCCCGGGCGTCGGGCTGCTGGTCGCGGCCATCGGCCGGGGCTGTTCCACCGGCTGCTGGGCAGCGCGTGCCGCGCTCACCGCCCCGGCCACGGCGATCAGCATGAGCAGCAGCACGACCGCCCGGAGCCGGCGGCTCCGGGTCGCCCCGTCGACTCGTCTGGACTGCCTCATCTCACCTCAGCGTGTAGAGGTAGGCGGTGATGTCCTGGGCGTCGCGGTGGGTGACGCCCAGGTCCGGCATGGCGTTGCCGGGCACGATCGACTGCGGGTCCTCGATCCACTTCTCGAGGTTGCCCTGCGAGTTCGGCAGCACTCCCGCGACGTAGGTGCGCTCCGCGAAGTGGTCGAGGGGCGGGCCGACCAGGCCGTCGGCGTTGTCCACGCCGGGCACCACGTGGCAGCTGCCGCAGCCGTACTTCTGGATCAGCTGGGCGCCGCGCTGGGGGTCACCGGTCGACATCTGGTGGGGAGGCGCGGCGGTGGTCTCCGTGGTGCCGCCGCAGGCGACGACCAGCGCCGAGCAGGCCACCAGGGTGACCGCCAGCAGCGCCCCGTTGCGCGTCGGGCTCATCGCAGTCGCACCTCCCTCAGCTCGGCGTGACCGAGCTCGACGTAACCAGGCATCTGCACCTGTGCGGCTTCGCGTCCCTCCAGACGGCCCAGCCAGCGGGCGAACAGCACCACCGCCAGCACCAGGTAGGCGAAGTCGAGGGGTACCCACATCACCAGGCCAGCCAGCCGCTGGTCGAGCAGCGGGTCGATGCCGGCCTCGGCCGCGAGGTGAGCCTGGACGGGGTAGAGCAGGTGCTGCGGAAAGGTGAGGACCGCACCGAGCGCCGCACCGGGCGGCACCGACGCGGCGAGGTAGAAAACGCCGGACATCCCCCGGAGCCGGTGCCGCGACGGCGTCAGCAGGTACCACCAGAACAGCCAGGCGGTGAGCAGGAAGCAGGCATGCTCGGCGATGTGGGCGAGCTCGTCGGACACCGCGAGGTCGTAGGCGGCGGGCAGGTGCCACAGCCACATCGCCGCGACCTGCAGGGTCCACGCCACACCGGCGGAGAGCAGCACGTCCAGGCGCAGGCGGTGCGTCACCCGGACCAGCGGGCGCCTCGCCGCGCCCGGCAGCCCGGCGAGCATCACCGGGCCGGGGGCCGACCAGGCCAGCAGCGGGGCAGACACCATCATCAGCACCACGTGCTGGACCATGTGGGTCCACATCCGGTGCTCGAGCAGCTCGCCCAGGGGGGAGCCTGCGATGACCACCACCGAGAGCACACCGGCCAGCAGCGCCCACGGACGGCCACGCTGCTGGCGCCGGCCCTGCGCATGCCGGCGCAGCCGCGCCAGGCCGCGGGCGTAGACCACGCCGGCGAGCACCGTCAGCACGCCCAGCAGCACCTCCAGCAGCAGCGCTGCGGAGGCTCCCGAGGCGGTGTCGGCGTGGAGGGGCAGGGGCATCAGCAGGCCTCCACGAAGGCGAGCCCGACGCCGCCGGCGGTGATGATGCAGATCGTCATCACGTCGAGGAAGAGCCCGAGCACCAGCAGCAGCCTGGTGCGCTCGCCGGCCAGCACGTCGGCGCCGAGCCGCCGCATCCGCGCGGTCAGCACCAGGCAGGTGACCAGCGCGGCCACCGCGACCAGCCAGGGGATCGCAGTCCCGGCGTACGCCGCCATCCGGACGCCCAGCGGCGCACCAGCGCGCTGGTAGACCCCGCCCTGGGTGGGGCCGATGCAGCCGAGCTCCATGACGCTCCAGCTGACCAGCAGCTGCACGATCCACGCGCCCACTCCACCGAGCACGGCGAACCACAGGGCGAAGCCGCCGATCTGCGGCTCGTCCCGGACGATCTGCTCCCCGGAGTGCTCCCTCTTCCGCGTCGCGAGCCTCATGACCGACCTCCCATGTAGGGCGAGAGGTAGACGGTGACGTAGATGGCCACCGCCAGCACCGCGAGGAAGTACCAGTACATCGCGCACACCCGTGCCGCGCCGTGCTGCGCCTTCCCGACCCCGCGGAAGAGGCTGCTGAACAGCACCAGCAGCAGCATGAAGACACCGATCGCGACGTGGAAGGCGTGCAGCCCGGTGATGGTGAAGAGCAGCGAGCCGTAGGCGTCCTTGCTCGGCGTCGAGGAGGGATACTCCTGCAGGTAGTCGATCGCCTGGAGCACCACGAAGGCGACGCCGGCGAGCATGGCGAGCGTGACCAGGGGCGCGGCCAGCATCCTGCCCCGGCGCGCGGCCTTCACGCCCAGCCACATCGGCACGCAGCTCAGCACCAGCACGCCGGTGCCGATCGACGGGACCAGCACGTGCGGCAGCTTGTCGCTCGGCGGCGGCCAACCGGTGGCAGTGGCGAAGCGCAGGTAGTAGTAGCTGGCGATGAAGGCGGCGAACATCGTCGCCTCGGTGGCGATGAAGAGCAGCATCCCCCACCAGCCGGTGGTCTTGCCGACCGGCGTCTCGGTGACCGGCCACGCGCCGCGGCGTACGGCGCGCTCGCTCTCGCCCTGGGCGGTGGCCCGGTCGCCGATCCGGGCTCGCGTGGTGGCGGCGTGCACGTCGCTCATGGCGCCGGCTCGTCGATCTCGGGGCGGTTCCACATCCACCAGCCGATGACCAGGCCCATGATGCCGAAGGCGACGGCAGCGGCGATCGGGATCCCGGCCAGCAGGAAGCAGACGGTCATGGTCAGGAAGGCCGCGACCAGCAGCGGCTGGCTGGTCTCTCCGGGCATCGACATCACCCGCTCGATGCGGCCGTCGAGCTCGCTGGTGCGCAGCGCCTGGTGGTGCTCGGTCATCGTGCGCTGCGGGTCGTGCCGGTGGTCGACCATCGACTGCAGGGTCTTGCCGTCCCACAGCGGGTTCAGGCTGTGCACCGTGGGGATCACCGGGAAGTTGTAGGGCTTCGGTGGGGAGCCGGTCGCCCACTCCAGGGTGTTGGCGCCCCACGGGTCGTCCGGCGCCGGCGGGCCGCTGAGCAGGCTCTGCACGAAGACGAACAGCGTCCACAGGAAGCCGAGTGCCAGCAGGTAGGCGCCGATGGTCTCGATCAGGTTGTAGGTGCCCCAGCCGTAACCGCTCGGATAGGTGTAGATGCGCCGCGGCATCCCCAGCAGGCCCTGGATGTGCATGGGGAAGAACGTCAGGTTCATGCCGATGAAGATCAGCACGCAGCTGATCACGCCGCCGGCGTGACTGGTCATCCGGCCGGTCATCTTCGGCCACCAGTAGAAGAGGCCACCGAGCATCGGCAGCACCGCGCCACCGAAGAGCACGTAGTGGAAGTGCGCGACGACGAAGTAGGAGTCGGTCACCTGCTGGTCGAACGGCACCACCGCGAACATCACGCCGGTCACCCCGCCGACGACGAAGGTGATGATGAACGACATCGCGTACAGCATCGCCGGGTTGAGCACCACTCTGCCCCGCCACATGGTGCCGATCCAGGCGAGCATCTGGATGCCGGCCGGCACGCTGATCGTCAGCGTGGCGGCGGAGAAGAAGGTGAGCGAGACGTTGGAGAGCCCGACGGCGAACATGTGGTGCACCCAGACCCCGAAGGAGATGATCCCGGTGGCCACGGTCGCCAGCACGACGTAGGGGTAGCCGATGATCGACCGTCGCGAGAAGGTCGGGATGATCGTGGAGATGATGCCCATCGCGGGCAGCACGATGATGTAGACGTCGGGGTGGCCGAAGAGCCAGAAGAGGTGCTGCCAGAGCACCGCGTCGCCGCCCTTGGCGGTGTCGAAGAAGCGCATGTGCAGCCGCCGGTCGAGGAAGAGCATCAGGTTGGCCAGGTCGAGCGGCGGCAGCGCGAAGACGAGCATCAACGACTGGGTGACGATGCCCCAGACGAAGAGCGGCACCCGGTTGAGCGACATCCCCGGTGCGCGCATCTTCAGCGCGGTGACGACCAGGTTCATCGCGCCGATCGTGCTGGAGACGGCGAGGAAGAGCAGCCCGAGGGCGTAGAAGTCCAGGTTCAGTGCCGGGCTGTACTCGTTGCTGAGCGGGACGTAGGCGAACCAGCCGGCGTCGGGCGCCCACTGCAGCGCCTCGCTGGAGAGCATGAAGATGCCCGCGAAGAGGAAGATCCAGTAGCTCAGCGCGTTGAGCCGCGGGTAGGCCATGTCGCGCGTGCCGATCATCAGCGGCAGGAAGAAGTTGCCGAAGCCGGAGTTCATCGGCGTGGCGAAGAAGAAGATCATCACCGTGCCGTGCAGCGTGAAGAGCTGGTCGTACTCCTCGGGACTGATCAGGCTCTGGTTCGGATGGGCCAGCTGGGTGCGCATGATGAGCGCGTTGATGCCGGCGAACATGAAGAAGATGCCCGCGGTGACCAGGTAGCGCCGGCCGATCCGCTTGTGGTTGACCGTGGTGATGAACCCCTTGAGGCCGGGCTCCTCCGCCCACTCCTCGTCGAGGGCTGCCCCGACGGTGGCCTCGGCGGCACCGCGCTCGGGCAGCACGTCGTAGCGCGTGGTGGCGTCGAGGTCGTCGGCAACGGTGGACAGCGTCTCGGTCCCGGGTCGGGAGGGGCTGGTCGTGGTCATCGGCTCTTCCTGTTCCCTGGCCCTACTTCAGGCTCTGCAGGTAGGCGACCACGTCGTGCAGGTCGCTCGGGGAGATCGGCTGGGGCGGCATCTCGTTGCCCGGCTTGACCGCCTGGGAGTTGGCGATCCACCCCGACATGTGGCCGGTGTCGTTGGGGATCGTCCCGGCGGCCAGCATCTTCCGGCTGCCGACGTGGGTCAGGTCCGGACCGACGTCGCCGTGCGCCGAGGTGCCCCGGATGGTGTGGCAGGTGGCGCAGCTGGCGGCGGTGAAGAACTGCTCCCCGCGGCGTTCGGCCGCGGTGGTGGGGGTCGCCGCGGTCTGCTCCTCCTGCTGCAGCCACGACTCGAACTGCGACCGGGGCTGGGCCACCAGCCGGAAGTCCATGTGCGCGTGCTGCACGCCGCAGTACTCCGCGCACTCGCCGCGGTAGCTGCCGGCGTGGTCGACGGTGACCCAGGTCTTGTTCACCCGCCGGGGCAGCAGGTCCATCTTCGGCATCACCTGCGGGACCCAGAAGCTGTGGATGACGTCGTCGGTCACCAGCCGCAGCTCGATGGGGGTGCCGACGGGGACGTGCACCTCGTTGGCGGTGACCGCGTCGGTGCCCTGGTAGTGGACCTCCCACCACCACTGGTGCCCGACGACGTCGATCGTCATCGCGGGCCTGTGCGGCGGCTCGGCGTCGGAGGCCAGGCCGAAGATGCCCAGGGCGAAGGTGCCTGCGAAGACCAGCGACGGGAGGATCACGCCGAGCACCAGCACGAAGCGGCGACCTTCACCGGTCTTGATCCGCGTCGTCCGGCGGCGGACGACCGCGGCGAGCACCGTGGCGGAGATGATCAGGATGCAGACGAAGGCGGCGACCGAGAAGAGGATCCACCAGGCCATGGTGGTGAAGTCCGACTTCGGCCCCGAGGGCGCGAGGGTGGAGGGCGACCGGTCGTCGCAGCCCGCGAGCAGCACCGTGGTGACGAGGGCGGCGAGGAGTCCGGACATCGAACGGCCGCACCTCTGCATGCGCCGCCTCCTTCTCTCTCCACCGGGTGCCTGCCGGAAACGCTGCCGGGAGCTCCTCGGAAGCCGGGCGGGTCGGGGGCCCGGCGTTCCGAGGGAACGCCGCGGCTGGTACCCGTGCCCGGCACCGGCAAACGGGCGATCTTGTCGGAATCCGATGATTCTCGCGCTGGGCGGCGATTGGCGGTCGGCCAAGTGGGTACCCGCCGTTCGCCGACCCATGTCGGCTGCCCCCACCGGCCACGCTGAAGGAGACGCCATGCGGCCTGCTCTTCCGGATCTCCACCAACCGGCGACGCGACGCCGTGGCGAACGCGTGCTGGGAGTGGCGGCCGGGATCAGCGGGCTGGCGGCCCTCGTGCTCGGTCTCCTGGTGGCGCCGCCCGACGCGGTCCAGGGGCAGGCGCAGCGGCTGATGTACGTGCACGTCCCCGCGGCGTGGACCGGCTTCCTGGCCGTGGCGGTCGTGGCCGTCGCCTCCGTGGCCGTGCTGCTGGGCGGCGGCCGCTTCTGGTCGTCGCTGGGCCGCGGCGCGGGTGAGCTCGCCGTCGGCATGCTCGCGCTGGCCTACGCCGAGGGCAGCACCTGGGGCCACGCCGCCTGGGGGGTCTGGTGGACCTGGGACCCGCGGCTGGTCACGACGGCGGTGCTGCTGCTGACCTGTGTCGGCTACGTCGCGACAGGCACGCTCGGGGGGGACTCCCGGGGCGGTGCCCGCCGCACCGCGCTGGTCGGGCTGCTCGCCGCTGCCGAGGTGCCGGTGGTGCACCTCTCGGTGCTGTGGTGGCGCAGCATCCACCAGCCGCCGACGTTGCTGCGCCCCTCGCTCTCCGCACCGATCGACCCCACCATGCTGCTCGCGCTGCTGGTCGCCGTCGTGGCCTTCACCCTCGCCGGCGCCTGGTACGTCGCCCGCCGCCTCGACCAGCAGCTGCCCGCGACGGCCGAGGCACCCGAACCCGTCGCAGCCGTCGCCGAGGCTCCCGCGCCCGTCGTGGGAGGCCCGGAAAGGCACGCCGAGGAGCACGTCGAGGAGGTCCTGCAGTGACCGGCTGGGGCGTCGTCGCCCTGGGGTACGCCGTCGCCGGCCTGGTCTGGCTGACGCTGGTGCTGCGGGCCCGCGGGGGAACCCGAGGGGCCCGGCACCGGTGAGCGAGAAGCGCCGCCGGTCCGGACGCCGACGCTGGTCCCTGGTGGCCCTCGTCGGCGTGCTGGTGCTCGGGGTCGGCCTGCTCAGCGCAGCAGCCCTGCAGGGCACCTTCACCTACTACAAGACGCCGTCGGAGCTGATGGGCACCGCGGTCCGTTCCGACCAGTCCGTGCGGCTGGGTGGCCTGGTCGCCCCGGGCAGCGTCCACCACCGCGGGGACGTCGTCCGGTTCGTGGTCACCGACGGCGCCAACGACATCCCGGTCGTCTCGCACGGCACTCCGCCGAGCACGTTCCGCGGGGGCCAGGGCGCGGTGGTGGTCGGTCACTACGTCGACGGGAAGACCTTCCGCGCCGACACGGTCGAGGTGCGGCACTCCAACCAGTACCGCGCCGCCCGATGATCACGCCACGATGACCGCCTGGATCGGGACCTTCTCGCTCGCCTTCGCCCTGTGCGCCTCCCTGGGCACCGCCGGCGTCTGGGCGGGTACGGCGCTGCGCGGGCGGCCGCTGCCCTCCCGGTGGCTGGCGGTGCTGCCGCTCGTGGGAGCCGCAGGGGCGGTCGGCTCGCTGGAGTGGGCGCTGCTCCACCACGACTTCTCGCTGAAGTTCGTCGCGGAGAACGGCAGCCTCTCGACCCCGACCTACTACACGGTGACCAGCCTGTGGGCCGCCCACGACGGCTCACTGCTGCTGTGGGTGCTGATCCTCACCCTGTTCGTGCTCGTGACCGGCGCGGTGCGCCGCGGACCGGCCGACCTGCGTGCCTGGGCGATGGCGGTGCTCTGCCTGGTCGCCGCCTTCTTCACCGGGCTGGCACTGTTCACCGGGGACGTCTTCAACCGGGTCTCCCCGGTGCCGGCGGACGGTCCGGGACCGAACCCGCTGCTCTCCGACCACCCGGCGATGGGCATCCACCCGCCCCTGCTCTACGCCGGCCTGCTCGGCATGGCGGTGCCGTTCTCGTTCGCGGTCGCCGGCCTGATCACCGGCCGGATCGGGCGCGAGTGGGTGGTCGCCGTACGCTCGGGCGCGCTCGCCGCCTGGATCCTGCTCACCGCCGGCATCGTGATGGGCGCCTGGTGGTCCTACGCGGTCCTCGGCTGGGGCGGCTACTGGGCGTGGGACCCGGTGGAGAACGCCTCGTTGATGCCGTGGCTGACGGCGACCGCGCTGCTGCACTCCTGCATGGTGCAGCGCCGCCGCCGGGCCCTGCCGATGTGGAACCTGTCGCTGGCGGTCGCGTCGTTCCTGCTGGCCTGCCTGGCCAGCTTCCTCACCCGCTCCGGGGTGGTCAGCAGCGTGCACTCCTTCGCCGCCTCCGCCCTCGGTCCGATCCTGCTCGGCTTCCTGGCCGCGTTGGCGGTCGGCACGGTCGCCCTCGTGCTGCTGCGCGGCGACCGGCTCGTCGAGCCGCGCAGCGTCGGCCGGCCCGTCTCCCGCGGCCCCGCGATCGTGCTCAACAGCGTGCTGCTGGTGGCGCTGACGACCACCGTGCTCATCGGCACGCTGTTCCCGGTGGTCACCGAGCTGGCCACCGGCACCCGGCTCTCGGTGGGTCCGCCCTACTTCAACCGGGTGGCCGTGCCGATCGCGCTGCTGCTGCTGCTGCACATGGGCGTGGGCCCGTTCCTGCGCTGGCGCGGGCAGCCGGTGCGCGAGGTGCTGGCGCGGCTGCTGGTCTCGCTGGCCTGCGGTGCGGCCACCGTCGCCGTCGTGGCCGCGGTCGCCCCGGCCGGGCTGCTCGCGCTGCTGGCCTTCGGCGTCGCCGCCCACGTGGTCACCGGAGTCGTGGTGGACACCGTGCTGCGGGTGCGGCACTCGGCCACCGGTCCGTGGGGGTGGTTGCGCGAGAACCGCCGGCGCGCGGCCGGGCTGCTCGTCCACGTCGGGGTCGTGGTCGCCGTCATCGGCATCGCCGCGTCCTCGGCGTACACCCACGTCGAGGACCGGCACCTGCGCGCCGGCCAGCCGGTCAGCTTCGCCGGTCACCAGGTGCGGCTGGTCGGGGTCTCGCAGCACCGGACCGCGCGCGGCGCCACCACCACCGCCCGACTAGACCTCGACGGCCGCACCGTGGCGCCGGGGCTGCGCTATGTGCACGCTCAGGACATGACGGTCGCGTTGCCGGCGATCCTGAGCAGCCCGGCCGGTGATGTCTACCTGACCCTGCTGTCGGCCGACACCGCCGGCAGGGCCGAGCTGCGGCTGTCGGTCAACCCGATGGTCGGCTGGATCTGGGCCGGTGGGGGCGTGATGGTCCTCGGTGGCGTGTGGGCCGCCTGGCCGCGCCGCCGGCGCCGGGCCGCGCAGCAGCCTGTCGTGGAGCCGGTGCCGCAGCACGGCTCGGTGCTGGTGGGTGAGCGATGACCCGCCGCACCGGTGGGCGAAGGATCGGCGTGCTGGCCGTCGCGCTCGGGCTCGGGCTGGTGCTCACCGTGCTCGGCGTCGCGGTGGCCCGCGACGGCGGCACCGCGGACGGCCCCTCCTCCGGCGGCGAGACCCACTCGGCCCTGGACGGCAGGCCCGCCCCGGCACTGGCCGGGACGACGCTGACCGGTGACCGCTTCCGGCTCCGCCCGGACGGCCGGGTCACCGTCGTGAACATCTGGGCCTCCTGGTGCGGCCCGTGCCGCCAGGAGCTGCCCACGCTGGTGCGGGTGCGCCACCAGTGGCAGCACCGCGGCGTCCGGCTGGTGACCATCAACACCAAGGACGGGCCGGTGGCCGCCCGCTCGTTCCTGCACCGGCTGCACGTCACCGACCTGCTGGCGGTCTCCGATCCCCAGGGTCGCCGGGCGGTGGCCTGGGGCGCGACCGGGGTGCCGGAGACCGTGGTGGTGGACCGTCACGGCATCGTCCGGGCCCGTTGGCTCGGCGCGGTCGACCGGAACTGGCTGGACCAGGAGCTGCACAGATGGACCGCGTCGTGAGCCGCCGGCTGCCCTTCCGGCTCGCGTTCGGGCTCGCGCTGCTGTGCGCGGCCGCCGCCTGCGTCCTGGTCGCCCGAGGCGCCGGGCAGCCGCCGTCGCTGGACACCCAGGTGCAGCAGGTCGCCGCCACGTTGAGCTGCCCTGCCTGCCAGGCCGAGTCGGTGGCCGCCTCCAACGCGCCGATCGCGCAGAGCATGCGCAGCGAGATCCGCCAGCAGCTGCGGCAGGGCCAGTCGCCGGCGCAGATCCGCTCCTGGTTCCGGGCGCGCTACGGCGACCAGGTGGTGCTGCTGCCCGGCTCGCACGGCCCCGACGTGCTGCTGTGGGTGCTTCCGGTGGTGGTGCTGGCCGGTGGCGCGGCCGTCGGCGTGGTCGTCGTACGGCGACGCCGCAGGGCGCGACCGCGGGCGCCGGCGCCGCCGGGCACCGTCTCGCCGGGCACCCTCTCCCCGTGGCGGCTCGCCGCCGTGGCGTGCCTGTGCGCCGCCGTCGGCGCGGCCGTGCCGGCGCTGATCATGACGCACTCGACCGCCAGCCAGCCCGACCAGGCCGCCCTCAGCTCCGACCTGGCCCCGGCGTCGGTGGCGCAGTGGCGCTCGCTCGCCGGCTCGCTGGAGGCCCAGGAGAAGTTCTCGGCAGCGGCGGCGGCCTGGCGCAAGGCGCTGCAGCTGCGCCCACGGTCGGCCTCGATCAGGGCCAGCCTCGCCTTCGACCTGCTCCGCGCCGGCAGGCCCGCCGCGGCCGAGGGGATCGCCGCCCCGGTGGCGCGGCAGCGCGGTGCGCAGCGTCCGGTGGCCCTGCTCGTGCTCGGACTCGCCCAGCGTGACCGCCACGAGCCGGCGGCCGGACACACGCTGCGCACCTTCCTGCACGACTACCCGCACCATCCCGCCGCCGGCCAGGTGCGCCGGCTGCTGCGGGAGCGGCAGTGACCCGGGCAGCGGCGCTGCTGGTGCCGCTGCTGCTCCTGACCGGCTGCGGTGCCGCATCGTCCGCCGCCGGGCACCCGGCCGACACGGCGCTGCAGCAGCCTCCTGCGCACCGCGTCCGCGTCGGGCTCACCGAGTGGCAGGTCGACCTCGCGCCCACCCGGGCCCTGCCGGGCCGGATCACCCTGGTCGTCACCAACGCCGGCGCGACCGAGCACAACCTGGTGGTGACGGCGGGTGCCCAGCAGTGGTCGCTGCCCTCGATCGCCCCGGGCAGACGCTCCCGGCTCGTCGTGCGGGCCGGCCGGGGCACCTCCCTGCAGCTGTCCTCCCAGATGGCCGGTCAGCTGCGGCCGATGAAGGCCACGCTGCCGGTGGGCCGCTGACCGGCCCTCTCCGGCGGGTCATTCCTCGTCCGGAGGCTCCTCCGGTGGGGGCTCCTGGCCGCCCCGTTCGTCGCGTTCGGCCCACTCCAGCAGCGGCGCGATGTCGAAGACGTGGTCGTCGATGTCGTGGTGCAGGTCACCGACCTGGGCGTACCGGTCCGGCATCGTCGCGATCGTGAAGTCGCCCGGCGCGCAGTCGTCGACCTCCTCCCAGCGGACCGGTGCGGAGACCGTGGCCTCGGCATTGCCGCGCACGGAGTAGGCCGCCGCGATGGTGTGGTCGCGGGCGTTCTGGTTGTAGTCGACGAACAGCTGTGCCGGGTCGCGGTCCTTGCGCCACCAGGTCGTGGTGACGTCGGGCGAGCGCCGTTCCACCTCCCGGGCGAAGGCGAGTGCGGCGCGGCGTACGTCCTTGAAGCCGTGGTCGGGCCGGATCCGCACGTAGACGTGCATCCCGTTGCCACCGCTGGTCTTGGGGTAGCCGACCGCGCCGAGCTCGTCGAGCACCTCGTGGGCGACGTGGGCGACGCGCTGCACCGTCGGCCACGGACACTCCGGGCCCGGGTCGAGGTCGATGCGCCACTCGTCGGGCTTCTCGGTGTCGGCGCGGCGGCTGTTCCACGGGTGGAACTCGACGGTGGACATCTGCACCGCCCAGATGACCTGGGCGAGCTCGGTGACGCAGAGCTCGTCGGCGGTGCGCTTCCAGCGGGGGAAGAAGACCTCGACGGTCTCCATCCAGTCCGGCGCGCCCTTGGGCAGCCGCTTCTGGTGCACCTTCTCCCCCGTCACCCCGGTGGGGAAGCGGTGCAGCATGCAGGGCCGCTCGAAGAGCGCGTTGACGATCCCGTCCCCCACCGCCAGGTAGTACTGCACCAGGTCGAGCTTCGTCTCGCCGCGGGCCGGGAAGTAGACCCGGTCGGGGTTGGTCACCCTGACGACCTTGTCGTCGACCTCGACCTCCACCGCAGGGCCGGGCATGGCTCAGTCGGTGCCGTGCTCGCGGATGAAGCCGAGGATCTGGTCGGCCAGCTCGGGCCGGCAGACGACGAGGTCGGGCAGCAGCACGTCCTCCTGGTTGTAGCGCAGCGGAGCGCCGTCGATGCGCGAGGTGTACAGCCCGGCGGCACGGGCCACCGCGACCGGGGCGGCGGAGTCCCACTCGTACTGGCCACCGGCGTGGACGTAGGCGTCGCTGACGTCGCGGACCACCGAGATCACCTTGGCCCCGGCCGAGCCCATCGGCACCAGCTCACCGCCGATCGCCTCCGCCAGCGCCTCCACGAAGGCCGGCGGGCGGGTGCGGGAGACGACCAGCCGCGGCCGGTCCGAGGACCGTGGGGGTACGACGGGCGGCACGCCGGTGTGGAAGGTCTCCCCCAGCCCCGGCTGGGCGACCGCACCGGCGACCAGCTCGCCCTGCTGCCACAGCGCGACGTGGACGGCCCAGTCCTCGCGCGGCCGCTCGGAGAACTCCCGGGTGCCGTCGAGCGGGTCGATGATCCACACCCGGTCGGCCGCCAGCCGGTCGTGCCGCGAGCCGGTGCCGCGATGCTCCTCCTCGGAGAGCACGGCGTCGTCGGGCCGGTGCTCGGCGAGCAGCTTCATCAGCAGCTCGTGGGAGGCCAGGTCGCCGGCGTCCTTGAGCTCCTTGCCCTCCAGGTCACGCTCCCGCACCTGCAGCAGCAGCTGGCCGGCCGTGGTGGCGGCCCAGGCGGCGAACGCGTGGTCGTCGGTGGCCGCTCCGGGCGGCGGGGTTCCGGGATCGAAGTCAGTCACGGGCGCCAGCCTATGAGTTGAAGCGCTGCTGGGTCGCCTCCAGACCCATCTCCACCAGGCTCTGCACCGCGTCGGCGGCGCGGTCGACCTGGAAGGGCAGCTCCTTGCGCTCGGCCGCGGAGTAGTTCGACAGCACGAAGTCGGCCGGGTCCTGCCGACCCGGTGGCCGCCCGATGCCGGCGCGCACCCGGTAGAAGTCGCCGGTGCCCAGGGAGGACCGGATCGACTTCAGCCCGTTGTGGCCGTTGTCGCCGCCGCCCAGCTTCACCCGCAGCGTGCCGAACCCGATGTCGAGCTCGTCGTGGATGGCCACCAGGTGGTCGGGGGCCACCTTGTAGAAGCTGGCCAGCGCCTTGACCGGGCCGCCGACCTCGTTCATGTAGCTGCGCGGCCGCGCCAGCACGACGCGGGGCGCAACGGCGCCCGGCGGGGCCAGCCGGCCCTCGACCACGTCGGCGCGGCCGGACTTGTGCGCACGGAAGGTCGCTGCCATCCGGCGGGCGAGCTCGTCGGTGACGAGGTAGCCGATGTTGTGCCGGGTGCCGGCGTACGTCGGGCCGGGGTTGCCCAGCCCGACGACCAGCCAGACGTCGTTGTCGGTCACTCCGACTCGGCGGGCTCCTCCGCGGCACCCTCGCCCTCGGCCGGTGCTGCGGGCTCGGCCTCGGCAGCGGCCTCCGCCTCCGGAGCCTCGTGCTCGATGCCGACCTCGGCCTCGGCCGACTCGAGCTCGGCCTCCACCTCCTCGGCGGTCGGGGCGTGGGTCACGTTGACCACCAGGGTCTCGGCGTCGGTGAGCAGCGTGGCACCGGAGGGCAGCTTGAGGTCGGAGGCGAAGATCTGCCGGCCGACCTCGGCGTCCTCGATGTCGACCTCGATGGCCTCGGGGATGTGGGTGGCCTCGGCCTCGACGGTGACGGCCGGGTGCTCGGTCACGACCAGCGCGTCGGAGCGGGCCTCCCCGACGAGGTGCACCGGCACCTCGACGGTGACCTTCTCGCCGCGCTTGACCTCGACGAAGTCGACGTGCTCGATGAAGCCTTTGATCGGGTCGGCCTGGACCTGCTTGGTCAGCGCCAGCTTGGTCTGGCCCTCGACCTCGATGTTGAGCACGGCGTTGGTGCCGCCGTGCTTGAGGGCGAGCATGGTGTCGTGCCCGGGCAGCGTGACGTGGACCGGGTCGGTGCCGTGGCCGTAGATGACCGCGGGCACCTTGTCGGCCCGGCGGATGCGGCGCGCAGCACCCTTGCCGAACTCGGTGCGGGGCTCGGCCTTGATCAGGTCTTCGGACATGGTGCGCTGCTCTCCTCGATGCTTCTGGCGTCTGCGTCTTCTCGTCGGTGGCTGCCCGCGCGGCCCGGAGACGACAGATGCACCGCGCGCACGCCCGGGCACGGTGCATTTCGAGTCCGGCCGCGTCGATCACGGAGCGGGGTCTCTCCCTCGCCGAGGCAACTGCAGAATCTTAGCGAACGCCTTGTGGGTAAGGCCAATCGGGTTGCCGGGTGCCACCGCCACGCCATTCCCGCCCAGCGTGGCGGTGGCACCCGCACCCTCAGCGACGCGGGCGGACCACCATCGCGGAGCCACCCCCGCGCCGCACCGGCTCGGCGTCGGCCCGGAACCGGTGCCCGCCGAGCAGCTCGACACCGGTGGCCGCGCCGATCTCCTTGTCCAGCTGCAGCGGCCCGGTGACCAGGCTGAACTGCTGGCCGTACTTGTTCTTCAGCGTCGTCGCGACCGGTGAGTCGAGGAAGGCCTTCTCCGCGAAGCTCTCCGGGGTGTTGAAGTTGCCGACGCGCGGGGCCGCGATGGCTCGCTCCAGCGACATCCCGAAGTCGATCCGGTTGACCAGGATCTGCAGCACCGTGGTGATGATCGTCGCGCCACCGGGGGTGCCGACCGCGAACACCGGCCGCCCGTGGCGCATCACGATGGTCGGGTTCATGCTCGAGCGCGGCCGCTTGCCGCCGGCGGGCAGGTTGACATCGGGCGTGCCGGGCGTCGACGGCGCGAAGTCGAAGTCGGTCATCTCGTTGTTGAGCAGGAAGCCGTAGCCGGGCACGGTCATGCCGGTGCCGGCGAACTGCTCGATGGTGTTGGTGTAGGCGACCACGTTACCCCAGCGGTCGGCGGTGACGATGTTGTTCGTCGACTGCTCGTGGTCCGGCGCCGAGGCGGCGGTGCCACCGGCGGGGCAGGCGTCGTACGGCCGGTAGGGGTGGCCCGGAGCCACCGGGCTGCTCGCGGCGTGGTCGGTGATCAGGCAGCGCCGGGTGGCGGCGTACCGGGGGTCGAGGAGGGCGTGCAGCGGGACGTCGACGTACGCCGGGTCACCGACGTAGCGGTTGCGGTCGGCGAAGGAGTAGCGCAGTGCCTCGATGTAGTGGTGCAGCGACCGTGCCCGCGCGTCGCTGCCCATGCGGTAGCCGGAGAGGATGTTCAGCGCCTCCCCGGTGGTCGAGCCGCCGGAGGACGGCGGTGCCATGCCGTAGATGCCGTAGCCGCGGTAGCGCACGTGGGTGGGTCGCGCCTGGACGGCGTGGTAGCGGGCGAGGTCCCGGGTGGTCATGATGCCGTGGCGGACCTTCAGCGAGGTGCCCTTCCACACCGGCGGGTGCTGCACGGTGTGCGCGATCGCCCGGGCCAGGCGCCCGTGGTAGAGCGCCGAGGGGCCGCCGCGGGCGAGCATCCGGTAGGTGTGCGCCAGGTCGGGGTTGCGCAGGCGCGTGCCGACGCGCAGCGGATGTCCGTGACGCAGGAAGAGCCGGCGGCTCGAGGTGAAGGCCCGGAGGTCCTTCAGCGACTCCTTGGTCTCCTGGACGAAGGTGCGGTCGATCCGGAAGCCCCGCTCGGCCCGGTGGATCGCCGGCCGCAGGTCGGCGCCGAAGCGGCGCTTGCCGAAGCGGTGCACCGCCTGGGCCCACTGCGCGACCATGCCGGGCACTCCGACGGCGAGCCCGGAGTGCCGCGCCTCCTCGAAGGCCAGCGGCTTGCCGTTCTCGACGAAGAGCTTCTTGGTGCACCTGGCCGGACAGGTCTCGCGGCCGTCGATGGTGACCACCCGGTGCTGCCGGGCGAGGTAGACGACCATGAAGCCACCACCGCCCGGTCCGGCCACGTAGGGCTCGGTGACGCCCAGGGTCGCTGCCGTGGCGACGGCGGCGTCGACGGCGTTGCCGCCGTGGCGGAGCACGTTGATGCCGGCGCGCGTCGCGTCGCGGTCGACCGACGAGACCGCTCCCCCGCGGCCCGTGGCCACCGCGCGGGCGTGCCGCTGGCCGGCCGCGTCATGGGCTCGCGCGGTGGCAGGTGGGCCGGCCGCGGCCAGACCGCCGACGGCGAGCAGGGCGGCCGTGACGGCGGCGACATGACGACGGTGGGTGCGCGTCCGAGTACGCATCTGGTGTCTCCTCAGCCCCGAGTGGCATACGTCACCACACTGATACCCGCGGCCGGGAGGCGCAACCCCCGCGAATCGGTCGGGTCAGGCGCGGCCGTCGAACATCGAGGTGACCGAGCCGTCCTCGAAGACCTCCTTGATCGCGCGCGAGATCAGTGGCGCGATCGAGAGGCAGGTGAGCTTGTCGAACTCGCGCTCGGGCGCGAGCGGCAGCGTGTTGGTGACCACGACCTCGGTCGCCGGGCTGTTCTTGAGCCGGTCGACGGCGGGCTCGGAGAGGATCGCGTGCGTCGCGGCGATGACCACACCGGCGGCACCGTCCTTCATCAACGCGTCGGCGGCGTGGGTGATCGTGCCGCCGGTGTCGATCATGTCGTCGACGAGCACGCAGATGCGCCCGTGCACGTCACCGACGACGCGGTTGGCGACGGTCTCGTGGGGCCGGTCGATGCTGCGGGTCTTGTGGATGAACGCCAGCGGCGCGCCGTCGAGGCGGTTCGACCACTGCTCGGCGACCTTGATCCGGCCGGCGTCGGGCGACACGACGGCGAGCCGCTGGTCGCCGTACTTGTCCTTGACGTACTCGGAGAGGATGGGCAGCGCCATCAGGTGGTCGACGGGCCCGTCGAAGAAGCCCTGGATCTGGGCGGTGTGCAGGTCGACGCAGATCAGCCGGTCGGCGCCGGCGGTCTTGAACAGGTCGGCCATCAGGCGGGCCGAGATCGGCTCGCGGCCGCGGTGCTTCTTGTCCTGCCGGGCGTAGCCGTAGAACGGCATCACCACGGTGATCCGCTTGGCCGAGGCGCGCTTGAGCGCATCGACCATGATCAGGTGCTCCATGATCCACTCGTTGATCGGAGCGGTGTGGCTCTGGATCACGAACGCGTCGCAGCCCCGCACCGACTCCTCGTAGCGGATGTAGATCTCGGAGTTGGCGAACTCGTAGGCCTGGGTCGGCACCAGTCCGGTGCCGAGCTCGTCGGCGACCTCGCGGGCGAGCTCGGGGTGCGCCCGACCACTGAAGACCATCAGGTTCTTCTCGGTGGTCCGCTTCATTCCGCTCACGAGCCCGGCCCTTCCCTCAGCGTGCGGTCACTCGATTGTCACCCACCGGCGGGAGTGTCCCCAACACCGGGTGCCGGGTGGCGAGACGCGGCCTCGGCCGCCTCGGCCTGTTTCGTGCCCGGCCGGCGGCGCTGCGCCCAGCCCTCGACGTTGCGCTGCGGGCCGGCGGAGACGGCCAGCGCACCCGCCGGCACGTCCTCGCGTACGACGGTGCCACCGCCGGTGCCGGCGCCGTCACCGATCGCCACCGGCGCGACGAAGGTGTTGTTCGAGCCGGTGCGCGCGTGCCGGCCGACCGTCGTGCGGTGCTTCTCCACGCCGTCGTAGTTGGCGAAGATCGTGCCGGCACCGATGTTGCTGCCCTCGCCGATCTCGGCATCGCCGACGTAGGAGAGGTGCGGCACCTTGGCGCCCTCGCCGATCCGGGCGTTCTTGGTCTCCACGAAGGCGCCGATCTTCCCCGAGGCGCCCAGCTCGGTGCCGGGACGGATGTAGGAGAACGGCCCGACGTTCGCGCCCGGACCGATCACGCCGAGCTCGCCGTGGGTGCGCACCACCCTGGCGCCCTCGCCCACCTCCATGTCCTTCAGCGTGCAGTCCGGGCCGACCACCGCGTCCTCGGCGACGACCGTGGCCCCGAGCAGCTGCACGCCGGGCAGCAGGGTGACGTCCCGCGCCAGCCGGACGTCGGCGTCGATCCAGGTGGTGTCCGGGTCCAGCACGGTGACCCCGTCCCTCATCCAGCGCTCCACGATGCGGCGGTTCATCTCCTTGCCCAGCGCGGCCAGCTGGGCGCGGTCGTTGGCCCCCTCGGTCTGCCGAACGTCGTCGAGCACGAACGCGCCGACGGTGCGGCCGTCCTCCCGGGCCAGCGCCACGGTGTCGGTGAGGTAGTACTCCCCCTTGGCGTTGTCGTTGCCGATCCGCGGCAGCGCCGCGTCGAGGAAGTCCGCGTCGAAGGCGAGGATCCCGCTGTTGATCTCGTCGACGGCGGCCTGCTCGGGCGTGGCGTCCTTCTCCTCCACGATCGCGGCGACCCCGGACTCGTCGCGGATCACCCGGCCGTAGCCGAACGGGTCGGCCACCTTGCCGGTGAGGATGCTCATCGCGTGCTGCGCGGCGAGGTGGAACTCCGCGAACGCGCGCAGGCTCTCGCCCTGCAGCAGCGGGGTGTCGCCGTACGCGACCAGGACCGTGCCGGTGCGCGCGTCGGCGGGCAGCGCCTCCCAGGCGACGCGGACCGCGTGGCCGGTGCCCTCCTGGGTCTCCTGCACCGCGATGACGGCCTCGGGCAGCAGCCCCTGCACGTGCTTGACCACCTGCTCGCGCTGGCTTCCCACCACGGTGACCACGCGACTCGGCTGCAGCGACTGCACCGCGGCCAGCACGTGGCCCAGCATGCTGCGCCCCGCGATCGGGTGCAGCACCTTCATCGTCTTCGACTTCATCCGGGTGCCCTCACCGGCGGCGAGGACGATGACCGTCAGCTCGTTCATGCTCCCCGGGCAGGAGTCGAACCTGCGTCGCTAGTCCTGATTCAAAGTCAGGCGGGCCCTGCCGACAGACCAACCGGGGAATGGCTGGCCCCACCCTAAGGGTCGCCGGCGGCGGGTCCTCACAGCTGCTGACGGACCCCCGCCTCGCGGACCAGGTCCGGCGCCTGCTGGTCGAGGTCGACGTGGGCGGCGTCGAGGCGCCCGGAGCCCATCCGCATCACCGGCAGCACGGTCCGGTGGCTGATGCCCTCGAGCTCGAAGGCGACGGCGGCGTAGAGGGCGACCGCGGCCAGCGCGATGCCGATCCACCCCGCGACGTGGGTCCACGTGGTCGCGCCGAGCCAGCCGTACGACGACGCCAGCCCGGCCGTCGCCGTCACGGCGAACCGGGTGGCCGTCAGCAGCATGACCAGCCCGGCGACCGGCTTGCCGAAGGCGGCGATGACCGGGACGATCAGCACCCCGGCCACGCAGTAGAGCACGATGGCCTCTCCGGGCGTGGGCAGCGTGAGGTGGGTGACGAGCGAGGCCAGGGCGATCGACCCCCACCCGACCGTCAGCATCCCCATCCCGGTGCCGGCGACCGGGTCGCGGCTGAGGAAGCCGAAGACGCAGGCGAGCAGCAGCAGCGGCACGCAGAAGAACAGCACGACCCGGGAGACGACCGGCCCGGCCGTGGGAGCGACCCAGCCGAGCTGGATGGCCGCGAAGCTGGTCGTCGCGATGACCACGGCGAGGAAGCCCATCGGCAGCGGCGTCGCGAGCGGACGCAGGAAGACCCGGGCCACCCCGTCGGGCATGTGGGCGGTGAGGTTCCCCGGATCCGTCGCGGAACGAGGCGGAGCAGATTGCGTCACGCAGCCGTGGGTACCCGTGCCCTAGACGCGCGAAACGGACGCTTTGGCGGCTACGGGGACGTAGGTTACGGTGACGTAGGTCCGGGCCGCTCCGGCTACCGCGAGGACAGCACGAGGTACACATGACACCACCGACCACCGCCACTGCCCCCGAGGTCACCGCCTCCCCGATCGACGATCGGGCAACCTTGGGCTCCGATGTGCAGTCGCGGAAGGAGCAGGTGGCCCTCGGCGTCTTCATCCTGGTGCCGTTCCTCGCTCTCGTCGCAGCGATCCCCGTCGCCTGGGGCGGCTGGCTGAGCTGGACCGACGTGGTGATCGCCCTGGTGATGTACGCGATCACGGGACACGGCGTCACCGTCGGCTACCACCGGCTCTTCACCCACAAGTCGTTCAAGCCGAAGCGCTGGCTCAAGAACGTGCTCGCCGTCGCCGGGTCGATGGCCATCCAGGGACCGGTGGTCCGCTGGGTGGCCGACCACCGCAAGCACCACAAGTTCTCCGACCGCGACGGTGACCCGCACAGCCCGTGGAAGTACGGCAACGACCTGCGCGCGCTCACCAAGGGGTTCCTGCACGCCCACATGATGTGGCTGTTCGACACCGAGCAGACCCCGCAGCGCAAGTACGCCCCCGACCTGATGAAGGACCGCGACCTCGTGCGCATCTCGCGCACCTTCCCGTTCTGGGTGGCCGTGTCGCTGCTCGCCCCGGCGCTGGCCGGCGGGCTGATCACCTGGTCGTGGCAGGGCGCGCTGACCGCCTTCTTCTGGGGGTCGCTGGTGCGCGTCGCGCTGCTGCACCACGTCACCTGGTCGATCAACTCGATCTGCCACACCATCGGCGACCGGCCGTTCGTCTCCCGTGACAAGTCGGCCAACGTCTGGTGGCTGGCCATCCCCTCGATGGGCGAGTCGTGGCACAACCTGCACCACGCCGACCCGACCTGCGCCCGGCACGGCGTGCTCCGGGGCCAGCTCGACACCTCCGCCCGCATCATCTGGGCGATGGAGAAGGCCGGCTGGGTGTACGACGTCCGCTGGCCGGTGCAGTCGCGCATCGACGCCAAGCTGGCGGTGAACCGGGCAGCGTGAGCCCGGCGTACCTGACACAATCCGGGCCGTGAGCCCCGCCCCCTCCTCCTCCGAGAGACGTCCTCGCGGCCGGATGACCGCGGCCGAGCGCCGCGAGCAGCTGATCGAGATCGCGCGCGGCGCCTTCTCCGAGCGGGGGTTCGACGGCGTCTCCATCGAGGAGATCGCCACCCGGGCCGAAGTCTCCAAGCCGGTCGTCTACGAGCACTTCGGCGGCAAGGAGGGGCTCTACGCGGTGGTGGTGGACCGCGAGGTGCAGCAGCTGCTCGGGATGATGCGCAACGCCCTCACCGGTGGTCATCCCCGGGTGCTGCTGGAGCAGGCAGCGTTCGCGCTCCTGGACTACATCGAGCAGTCCTCCGACGGTTTCCGGATCCTGGTGCGCGACAGCCCGCTCGGCTCGGAGTCGGGCTCCTTCGTCTCGATCATCAGCGACGTCGCCACTCGGGTCGAGCACATCCTCGTCGATGAGTTCAAGCGGCGCGGGTACGACGCCCGCACGGCGCCGATGTACGCCCAGATGCTGGTCGGCATGGTCGGCACCACCGGGCAGTGGTGGCTCAACGCCCGCAAGCCGGCCAAGGAGGTCGTGGCCGCCCACCTGGTCAACCTGGCCTGGAACGGGCTCTCGGGTCTGGAGCAGAGGCCGGGACTGCGCAGCCGCTGAGCGGGCGCGTACGCCGCCGCCGACAACACCAGAAGCGGCTCCGGAGGATCGACCCCCGGCAACCGGATCACCCTCGAGCGGTCCCGCGCCCACGGGTGCCGTGAGCGCCCCGTCGTCCGGCGACGCGACGCTGCTGCGCCGGCACGCGGGGTCGGTGCGGTGAGCCTCAGTCGTCGGGGCCCGCGGTGTGGCAGACCGCCTCGACGTTGTTGCCGTCCGGGTCGCGGACGAAGGCGCCGTAGTAGTGCTCGTGGTACTCCGGGAAGAGCCGCGGCGCGTGCAGCGTCTCGGCGCCGAGCCCGGACGCCGCCTGATGGAACGCCCGGACGTGCTCGGCGTCGGGCGCCGTGAACGCGACGTGCACCTCGCGGTTCGCACCCATGTCGTCGAAGCGGCTGATCCAGAACTCCGGCCTGCCGTCGCGGCCGTAACCGACCGCCTCGCCGAAGTCCATCTGCCGGGTGAACCCCAGGGGTTCGAGCACGGTGTCGTAGAACGTCTTCGCGGCCTCGAGGTCCGCGCAGTTGATGCCGAAGTGGTCGATCATGGGGCCAGCCTGCCGGGCATCTCGGCTGCGGTCATCGGCCGTTGTGCCGAGGATCGGTGCCACCAGTTGGCACCGAACCTCGGCACAACGTGCGGGCCGGGCCGGATCGGGCCGGTCAGGCGCGGGAAGGGCGCATGATCACCCGGCGCCGAGCAGCACGTCCTGCACCACGTGCCGGACCATGCCCATCCCGGTGAGGGCCCAGGCGGCGAGGGCGACCCAGATCCACGCGGCCCCGAGCCCACCGAGCCAGGGAAGTCGCTCGACGTGGGCCAGCTGGTGGGTGCACACCGCGTACATGCCCAAGGGGAAGACGATGCTCCACAGGTTGGCCTCATAGACGAGGGGCACCCGGTGCGTCACGTGCCGCCACCAGCCCATCGCGAAGAGGCCCGGCAGCAACCAGGTGGCCACCGCCCAGAGCAGCAGCTCCGTTCCGCGCACCAGCTCCCGCACGGGGCTGACGAACGGGCCGGCTGCCAGCGCGACGATGTGGGCGCCGGCCAGCACCGAGATCGCTGCCGCCCCCATGGCCACCCAGTACGGCGGGGTCAGGTCGGCGGCGGTGAAGCGGAACGCCAGCAGCCGCATCACCACGAAGACGCCGTCGACGATGTAGAGGAAGAGCCCCAGCGCCCAGGCGAGTACGGCGACCAGCGGGAGGAAACTGCCGCCGTACTCGGGGGCGAGCACTGCCGCGGCGACGGCGATCGACTGCCCGCCGACCTCCCACATGAACCAACTGCCGTTCGCCGCGGCCACGATCGGGTGCTCACCGCTGCCCAGCCGGGTCGTCCACGGCACCGCATAGCCGCGCGCCAGCCACGAGACCGCGGCCACCGCCAGCAGCAGCGCCGCGAGGTGGCTGTGCTGCGGCGCGAGGCGCACGGCGAGCACGTCGGCGGCCGCGACGAACGAGTAGAACCCGAAGCCGCGGTGCGGGTGGGTGAAGTCCGCGACCAGCTCGCCGCGGTGGGCGACGAAGCGCCAGACGGTGAGCAGCAGCAGGCCGAGGAAGGCGACGATCGCGAGGTCGAGCATCACCGTGGAGAGCACCGGGAAGCCGTCCGCGGCGAAGCCGATGGACAGGATGCCGGTGGCCATCGCGGCGGCGAAGTAGCCGGGCGAGAGCTCGCCCAGGGCGGCGTGCACGCGCCGCCCGAGGCCCGCTTCCACCGGTCCCGGCACACCCTCACGGTAGCGGGCCGAGCACCTCCACCCGGTTGCCGTGCGGATCGTCGACGTGGAACCGCAGGTAGCCGGC
Source organism: Marmoricola sp. (assembly GCA_036518175.1). GTDB lineage: Bacteria > Actinomycetota > Actinomycetes > Propionibacteriales > Nocardioidaceae > Marmoricola. Next base: position 14,036 of record DATDNR010000192.1, on the reverse strand, counting down.
GAAGGTCGTCCGCTCCCGCTGGTCGACCGGGTGTCCGGCCTGGGTCAGCCGGGCCGCGAGCCGCACCAGCTCGGCCTCGTCGTCGACCACCAGCGCGGGATGTGCCTTGCGGGCCGGGGCGAACGGTTCCTCGACGCCGACGTGGATCTCCGCAGCGACCGCCCCGGCTACGTCGTACGCACGGAACCAGCAGCCGCCCCGACCGCGCAGCGCCTCGGGCTTGTCCACCTCGGTCAGGCCGAGGCCGTCGGCGTAGAAGCGCCGTGCTGCCTCCTCCCCGCCCTGCGGGCAGGCCACCTGCACGTGGTGCAGCCTCATGCCGCCACCTCGGCGACCACGAAGACCCGACGGAACGGCATCACCACGCCGTGCCCGTCGTCGGGGTAGGCCCGGCGCAGGCGGCGCTTGAGCTCCTCCTCGAAGGCCGGGCGCAGGTCGTCGGGGAGGGCCTGCAGGGTCGGACGCGCACCGGTGCCGCTGATCCAGGCGAAGACCGGGTCCTGGCCGTGCAGTACGTGCAGGTAGGTGGTCTCCCACGCGTCCACGGTGCAACCGAGGGCGGACAGCGCCTGCAGGTAGGTCGCGGCGTCGTGGGCCTCGGGGGCCGCGACGCCGGCGGTGTGCTCGGCGTACGGCGACTCCGCGGCAAGCTCGCGGCGCAGCACGTGACTGGGTTCGCCGAAGTTGCCCGGCACCTGGAAGGCCAGCCAGCCGCCCGGTCGCACGTGCTCGACCAGGGCGGGGAGCAGGTCGAGGTGCCCGGGCACCCACTGCAGCGTGGCGTTGGAGATGATCACGTCGACGGGCTCGCCGGTGCGCAGCCAGGCGCGCAGGTCCGCGGTCTCGAAGCGCACCGAGCTCTCGAGCGTGCGCGCCTTCGCGATCATCTCGGCGCTCGCGTCCACACCGGTGATCGCCGCATCGGGCCAGCGGTCGGCGAGCAGGGTGGTCAGGTTGCCGGGTCCGCAGCCGAGGTCGGTGACGGTGGCCGGCGCCTGGGCACGGACGCGGGCGAGCAGCTCGACGAACGGTCGGCCGCGCTCGTCGGCGTAGCGGAGGTAACGCTCGGGATCCCACTGATGGCTCATCGGCCCTCCAACTTGTCTTGATATCGAGATACTTTGCTGGGCCTTTATCTCGATGTCAAGATTCTTTCCGCTAGGATCTCGGCATGCAGCGCGACGAGGTCGACGAGCTGGTCGAGGCCTGGCACCGGGAGCGCTCCGACCTCGACCTCTCCCCCGTCGAGGTGTTCAGCCGGATCAGCAGGCTCTCCCGCCACCTCGACCTGGCCCGCCGGCAAGCCTTCACCGCCCACCGGATCGAGCCGTGGGAGTTCGACGTACTCGCCGCGCTGCGCCGCGCCGGCAAGCCCTACCAGCTCACCCCGGGCCGGCTGATCCGCGAGACCCTGGTGACCAGCGGCACGATGACCAACCGGGTGGACCGGCTCGCCGCGCGGGGGCTGGTACGGCGCTCCCCCGACCCGGCCGACCGACGCGGTGTCCTGGTCGGGCTCACCCAAGAGGGGCGGCGCACCGTCGACGCGGCCTTCGAGGAGCTGCTCAACCGGGAGCGGGCGCTGCTCGAGGCGCTCACCGAGGCCGACCGGGCGCGGCTCGCGGCGCAGCTGAAGACGCTGATGACGCCCTTCGGCTGATCAGCCCAGCGCCTCGGCGGCCTCCAGCCACTCGGCCTCGAGCGCCTCCTTCTCCTCGGCGAGCTCGTGCAGCTGGGCGGACAGGCGGGCCAGCGCGTCGTGGTCGCTGAGGTGCTGCTCGATCTCGGCGTTGAGGGCTGCCTCCCGCTCGGCGATGCGCTCCAGCCGCTTGTCGATGCGAGCGATCGCCTTGCGCGCCGTACGCTCCTCGGCGCTGCCGGTCCTCGGCCGCGCCACCGCTTCTGCTCCGGACGGGGCGGGTTGCTCTCCGGGGCCGGGGGCAGCCTGGTCGTCGGGGGGAGAGACGGCCGGGCCGGGTCGGCGGGAGGAGAGGTACTGCTCCACGCCGCCGGGAAGCATCGACACCTGGCCGTCGCCGAGCAGCGCCCACGTGGAGTCGGTGACCCGTTCGAGGAAGTAACGGTCGTGGGAGACCACGACCAGCGTGCCCGGCCAGGAGTCCAGGAAGTCCTCGAGCACGGTGAGGGTCTCGATGTCGAGGTCGTTGGTGGGCTCGTCGAGCAGCAGCACGTTGGGCTCCGACAGCAGCAGCCGCAGCAGCTGGAAGCGCCGCCGCTCGCCGCCGGAGAGGTCCGAGACCCGTGCCGTCAGCCGGTCGCCGGTGAAGCCGAAGCGCTCGAGCAGGGCGCTGGCGGTCAGCTCCGCGCCGCCGGCCGTACGGACGAGCCGCCGCATCCCCTCGACCACCGCCAGCACGCGCGCGTCGGGGTCGTCGTCGATCGCGGGATCCTGGCCGAGATGGGCGAGCGCGACCGTGCGGCCCCGCTTGACCCGGCCGGTGTCGGGCCGCAGCTCCCCGGCCAGCACGTTGAGCACCGAGGTCTTCCCGGCGCCGTTGACGCCGACCAGCCCGAGACGATCGCCGGGTCCCAGGCGCCAGGTGGCGTGCGCGAGCAGCGTCCGCTCGCCCCGGGTGAGGGTGACGTCCTCCATGTCGAGCACGTCCTTGCCCAGCCGCTGGGTGGCGAAGCGCTCCAGCTCCAGCCGGTCACGCGGCGGCGGCTCGTCGGCGATGATCGCGTTCGCGGCGTCGATGCGGAACTTCGGCTTCGAGGTGCGGGCGGGCGCGCCCCGTCGCAGCCAGGCCAGCTCCTTGCGCATCAGGTTCTGCCGCCGCGCCTCACTCGCCGCCGCCTGCCGGGCGCGTTCGGCCTTGGCGAGCACGAACGCCGCGTAGCCCCCGTCGTACTCGTCGACGACACCGTCGTGGACCTCCCAGGTGCGTCCGCAGACCTCGTCGAGGAACCAGCGGTCGTGCGTGACGACGACGAGGGCCGAGCTGCGCCGCGCGAGGTGTCCGGCGAGCCAGGCGACCGCCTCGACGTCGAGGTGGTTGGTCGGCTCGTCGAGCAGCAACAGCTCGTCGTCCTCCAGCAGCAGCCGCGCCAGCGCGCAGCGTCGCCGCTCACCGCCGGAGAGGCCGTGCACGGCCCGGTCCAGCGCGACCCCGGCGAGCAGCACCTCGACGACCTCGCGGGTGGTGGCGTCGGCGGCCCACTCGTGGTCGGCCTTGCCGGCGAGCACGACCTCGCGCACGGTGTGGCTGTCGTCGAAGAGGTCGCGCTGGCTGAGGTAGCCGATGCGCAGCCCGCGGCGACGCGAGACCCGTCCGGAGTCCGGTTCGGCCCGGTCGGCGATCAGGTTGAGCAGCGTGGTCTTGCCGTCACCGTTGCGGCCGACCACACCGATCCGCTCGCCCTCCCCGACACCGAGGCTGACCTCGTCGAGCAGCACCCGCACGGTCCAGGACTTGGTGACCTTCTCCAGGTTGACCAGGTTCGCCATCAGGCGTACTCCACCACGTGGGCCCCGGCCACCGGACCGGGGGCGGCCAGGGCGTGCTCGTACCCCGCCGCGACCAGCTTCTCGCGCACCTGGTGCGCGTGCTCCTGGTCCTGGCACAGCGCCAGCCAGGTCGGACCGGATCCGGAGAGCAGCATCCGCGCGGCGCCGGCGGAGGCTCCGGCGTCCCGCGCGGTCGCCAGGTCGGGACGCAGGCTCAGCGCCGCGGGCTCGAGGTCGTTGGCGAGCGCGCCGGCGAGCTCGGTGACCGACCCGGCCGCCAGAGCGTCCAGCAGCGCCTGGGGCGTCTGCAACGCCGCACCGAGCCCCAGGCGGTCGTACTCCCGGTAGACCGCGGGTGTGGACAGCCCGTCCCCCGCGGGCAGCGCGACCCACCACCAGCTGCCCCGGTCGGTCACCGGCTCGACCAGCTCGCCGCGTCCGGTGCCCAGCGCGGTGCCCCCGAGCAGCGCGAAGGGCACGTCGCTGCCGAGCTCGGCCGCCAGCGACAGCAGCACCTCGTCGGGGGTGTCCAGCTCCCAGAGCCGGTCGAGCGCCACCAGTGCCGCGGCGGCGTCGGCGCTGCCACCGGCCATGCCGCCAGCGACCGGGATGCCCTTGGCCACCGAGAGCGCCGCCGCCTCGGTGAGGCCGTGATGGGCCGCAAGCAGGCGGCCGGCGCGCACGGCGATGTTGTGCTGGTCGAGGGGTACGTCGGAGACGTCGACCGCCCCGACGGCAGTGACGTCCACGGTCCAGGCCGCGGCAGGAGTCGCGGTGAGGTCGTCGTACAGGCCGATGGCCTGGTAGACGGTCATCAGCGGGTGGTAGCCGTCGTGACGGACCGGGCCGACGCCCAGGCACAGGTTGACCTTGGCGGCCGCGCGGACGGTGATGCCGGTCAACGCGGCACCTCGCCGAGCGCCTCGGCGATGCGGGCGAAGGCGGCGACGTCGAGCTGCTCGCCGCGGGCCGTCGGGTCCACACCCGCGGCGAGGAGTGCCCGTTCCGCGGCCTCGGCGGACCCCGCCAGCGGGCGCAGCGCTCCGCGCAGGACCTTGCGCCGCTGGGCGAAGGCGGCGTCGATCACCGCGAAGACCTGCCGGCGCGGCACCCGGTCGGTGGGCGGCTCCCGGCGCGTCCAGGCGACCAGCCCCGAGTCGACGTTGGGCACCGGCCAGAAGACGCTGCGTGCCACCGCACCGGCCCGGCGGACGTCGGCGAACCAGGCGGCCTTGGCCGAGGGCACGCCGTAGGCCTTCGAGCCCGGTCTCGCCGCGAGCCGGTCGGCGACCTCGGCCTGCACCATCACCAGTCCGCGCCGCAGCGAGGGCAGCAGCGCCATCAGGTGCAGCAGCACCGGCACCGCCACGTTGTAGGGCAGGTTCGCCACCAGGGCCGTCGGCGCCGGGCCGGGCACCTCGGTGATCCGCAGGGCGTCGGCATGGACGACCTCGAAGTCCGTTCCGGGCGCCCGGGTGGCGACCGTGCCGGGCAGCGCCGCGGCGAGGCGGGCGTCGACCTCGACCGCGACCACGCGTCGGGCGACCTCGAGCAGCGCCAGGGTCAGCGACCCCAGCCCCGGGCCGACCTCCAGGACCACGTCGTCGGGGGCGATCGCGGACTCACGGACGATCCGCCGCACGGTGTTGGCGTCGATGACGAAGTTCTGCCCGCGCTGCTTGGTCGGACGCAGGTCGAGCCCAGCGGCCAGGGAACGCACTTCTGCCGGACCGAGCAGGCTCGATCCGGCAGAAGTGTGGTCGCTCACGACCCCGAGCGTAGGGGAGCCGGTCAGGCGAGCTTCCCGCAGACCGGCCAGGCGCCGTAGCCGCCCTCCGCGGCGCGGACCTTCTCCGCGATCGCGATCTGCGTCTCACGGCTGGCCTCGTTCGGGTAGCCGACGCCGCCGTAGGCGTGCCAGGTGCTCAGCGTGAACTGCAACCCGCCGTAGTAGCCGTTGCCGGTGTTGGCGGCCCAGTTGCCACCCGACTCGCACTGGGCGATCCGGTCCCAGACCGAGGAGCCGCTGGCGTAGTTCGCGGCCGGTGCGGGCGCCGGAGCCGGCGCCTTGGTGCCCACCTCGACGATGCGCGAGACCGGCCGGCGCAGCACGTGCTCGCCGATGACCTTGCGGCCGGTGATGTGACCGTTCTTGAAGAAGACCTTGTAGGTCACGTTGCGCAGGCCGTCGTGGCCGCTGCGCACGGTCCGCGAGTTCCCCCGCACCAGCGAGCTGTCGTCACGGTGGACCGTGGCGTACGGGATCGACTGGTGCTGCACCCGCTTGGTCTTCACGCCGTAGCGGGTCACCACCACGCGGTCGCCGTCCTTGAGCACGTGGCTCAGGCCCGGGCGGACCTTGTCGTTGTGGTCGACGCGCACGTGCAGCTGCCGCAGCAGGTCGCGCACGGTGAGCGCGGTGATGGTGCGCTTCTTCGCGTGCTGGTCGGCGACCCTGATCACCAGGCGCTTCGGCGTGGTGATCTTCAGCAGCATGCCCTGCCGGTCGATGCCGGCGTCACGGCTGGTGGACAGGTCGGCGTTGCTGTAGTGCAGGCCCAGCTGGTCCATCGCCGAGGCCACCGTGGTCGCGGTGGTCCAGTAGGTGTGCTTCGCGCCGTCGACGCTCACGTCGAGCTCGCGGCCGTAGCGGACCGCGATCTGCGTCCCGTCGTGGACGGGGGCGTCGAGGGAGGGCACCACCACGTCGTGGCTGCCGGTGTGGATCCCCTGGTCGGCGAGGACGGACTTCACGTCGTCCCCGAAAGTGTGGATGGTGCGGTCCTTGCCGTCGACGGACAGCGTCACGTCGTGGCTCATCGTCGAGTAGCCCACCGTCGTTCCGGCGAGGGCCAGCACGACGACGGCAACGAGTCCTCCGAGGACCGCCTTGCTCTTGCCGATGTGCGTGAGAAAAGCGCGCACGATTCTCCGATGTCTCGGTCTCCCCGGGCCACGGGCGACCGGCGTCCGTCCGCGCCGCAACATTGCGTCGCTGACTGCGAGACCCCCCGAGACACCGGCCGGACAAACCCACCGTTCCCGGCCAACAAGGAAAAGACCCTAGGTGCGTGACCGACTCGTTGGCAAGCCGCAACCTTCCCGTAATGTCCGTTTTCGGGTCTGTCGGCCGCCGTTCAGGCGGGCCGAAGGGCCCTTGACGTGCGCGAGGTCACCCCCACGGGCCTCCGAACGCGGCGTCGGTGTTGGCCTCCAGCGCGCGGCACAGGGCGCCCAGGTCGGCCTCGCGGGCGGCCGCCATCGCCCGCACCGTGAGCGGCACCAGGTAGGAGGCGTTCGTCCGGCCCCGGTGCGGCGCCGGAGTGAGGTAGGGCGCGTCGGTCTCGACCAGGATGCGGTCGACCGGCGCCGCCTGGAGCGCCGCGCGCACGGGTGCGGCGTTGTTGAAGGTGACCGTGCCGGAGAAGGACAGGTAGGCACCCCGGTCCAGACAGGCGCGCGCGAACGCGGCGTCCCCGCTGAAGCAGTGCATCACCCAGCGGTCCGGAGCGCCGACCTCGTCGAGGATCGCCAGCACGTCGTCGTGGGCGTCACGGTCGTGGATCACCAGCGTGCGGTCCAGGCGCTTGGCCAGGTCGACGTGCCAGCGGAAGGCGTCGTGCTGCACGGCGCGGCCGTCCTCGCCGGTGCGGAAGTAGTCCAGACCGGTCTCGCCCACGGCACGCACGCGCGGGCTGCTGTCGGCCAGCCGCTCGATCTCGGCCAGGGCGTCGTCGAGCTCGCCACGTGCGGCCAGGCGCGGAGCCTCGTTCGGGTGCAGGGCCACCCCGGCGACGATGGCGTCGTACGACGCCGCCGTCTGCACCGCCCAGCGGGCCCCGGGGAGGTCGCAGCCGATCTGCACGATGCGCGGCACCCCGACCGCCGAGGAGCGCGCCAGCGCCTCGGCCACCGGCAGCACCCCGGCCCCGGCGTCGATGTCGAGATGGCAGTGGTTGTCGACGACCGGGTGCGGCAGCGGCTCCGGTGCCTCCGGCCGGCCGTGCCTCACCGGGCCCCCCGCTCGCCCGGGCGGTGGACCGCGTCGTAGACCACCCGCTTGGGCACGCTCGAGCGCCGGGCGACGTCGCCGATCGCCTGCTTGCGCGGCACCCCGGCGGCCTCCTCGGCGGCCACCAGGCCCGCCAGCGTGCCCGGGTCGTCGGTCGGAGGCGGAGGCGGCGCACCCTCGACCACCAGGGTCACCTCCCCGCGGACGCCCTCCGCTGCCCACGCGGCGAGGTCGACCAGGGTGCCGCGGCGCACCTCCTCGTGGGTCTTCGTCAGCTCCCGGCACACGGCGGCCCGCCGCTCACCGCCGAAGGCCTCGGCCAGCGCCAGCAGCACCGCCTCGGTGCGGTGCGGGGCCTCGAAGAAGACCATGGTGCGCGGCTCGTCGGCCAGCCCGTGGAGCCTCCTGCCCCGCTCGCCGGGCTTGCGCGGCAGGAAGCCCTCGAAGCAGAAGCGGTCGACGGGAAGACCGCTGAGGGCCAGCGCGGTGAGCACCGCCGAGGGACCCGGCACGGCGGTCACCGGTACGCCGGCCTCGACCGCCGCGGCCACCAGCCGGTACCCCGGGTCGGACACGCTCGGCATGCCGGCGTCGGTGACCAGCAGCACGCGCTCGCCGGCCTGCAGGGCGTCGAGCAACGTCCCGGTGCGGCCCGCCTCGTTGCCCTCGAAGTACGACGTCACCCGCCCGCCGACCTGCACGCCGAGCTCGGCGGCCAGCCGGCGCAACCGGCGGGTGTCCTCGGCCGCCACCACGTCCGCGGCGACCAGCTCGTCGGCGAGCCGTCGGGAGGCGTCCTCCACCCGGCCGATCGGAGTCGCGGCGAGGACGAGCACGCCGGGGCCGGACGAGGAGGGCGCAACCATGACCCGATCGTAGAGTTGCCCCTCGTGAGCAGCAGCGCGCCCGTCCGCCGTGTGGGGCTGTCCCGGACCGCGCGCGGCACGGTGGTGCCCTCCGCCGTGCGCCGCACCCGCACCCGGCTGCTGCGCAGCGACCCGGTCATCGACTGGGTGGTCAGCCTGGCGATCGCCGTCCTCGCACTGTTCATGCGGCTGTGGAACATCGGCTCGCCCGACGCCTTCCTCTTCGACGAGACCTACTACGCCAAGGACGCCTGGTCGCTGATCCACAACGGCTACGTGACCAACTACGTGCACGGCGCCAACGGCGAGATCCTCGCCGGTCACGTGACCGGGCTGTTCCAGAAGAGCCCGGAGATGATCGTCCATCCCAACCTCGGCCGGTGGATCATCGGCGCCGGCGAGGCGGTCTTCGGGATGGACCCGACCGGGTGGCGGGTCCCCTCCGCCGTCGTCGGTGCCCTGATGGTGCTGGTGATGATCCGGCTCGCCCGACGGGTCACCGGCTCGATGCTGCTCGGCGCCGTCGCCGGCCTGCTGATGACCTTCGACGGCCTGCAGCTCGTGCTGTCCAGGCTTGCCCTGCTCGACATCTACGTGGCGTTCTTCTCGCTGTGCGCGGTCAGCTGCCTGGTCGCCGACCGCGACTGGGGCCGCGCCCGGCTCGCCCGGCTGCTGCCCGAGGGCACCCGGCTCCCGCCCGGCGCGTGGGGCCCGCGGCTGTGGTGGCGCCCGTGGCGACTCGCGGCCGGGCTCTGCTGGGGCCTGGCCCTGGGCTCGAAGTGGGACGCGCTCTTCCCGCTGGCCGCCTTCGGGCTGCTGATGTGGGCCTGGGACGCCGGCGCGCGCCGCTCCTTCGGCGTGCGGGGGGCCGTCCTCAAGGCCGCGGTCGTCGACGCCCTGCCGGGAGTGCTCTACGTCGTGGTGCTGCCCTTCATCGTCTACCTGGCCTGCTGGACCAGCTGGATGATCCATGCCGGCGTCTACGAGACCTATCTGTCCAACACGCAGTACGGCCCTCCCTGGGGGCACTACCTGAAGCAGCCGGCGCACGGCTTCTTCGGCCACGCCGTGCGGGCGCTGCGCGACCTGATGCACTACCACCACGACGTCTGGTCCTTCCACACCACCGGCCTCGTCGGCGCGCACCACGTCTACCAGTCCGACCCGCAGGGCTGGCTCATCCTCAACCGCCCGGTCGGGGTCGATGCACAGCTCGACATCAAGCCCGGGGAACAGGGCTGCCTCGCCGCCCCGGGCAGCACCTGCCTGCGCCAGGTGCTGCTGCTGGGCACGCCGGCGCTGTGGTGGTTCGGCACCATCGCCTTCGTCTGGGCCGCGGTGTGCTGGGTGGGCCGGCGGGACTGGCGGTACGGCGTGGTGACCGTCGGCGTCCTGGTCACCTGGTTGCCGTGGATCCGCTGGGACGACCGGCCGATCTTCAGCTACTACGCGATGATGACCGAACCCTTCCTGGTGCTCGGCGCGACCCTGCTGCTGGGCGAGATGCTCGGCCCCGGCACCGCGACGGCGCTGCGCCGGCAGGTCGGTGCGGTCGCCGCGGGCGTCGTGCTCGTCGTCGTACTGCTGAACTTCGCGTGGTTCTGGCCGATCTACACCGACGGGCTGCTCACCACCCAGCAGTGGCTGCAGCGGATCTGGTTCAAGCGCTGGATCTAGGTCAGGAGGTTGACCATCGCAGGGCGACGGGCACGGTGGAGGGCATGAACCGCCCGACCCGCGTCCTGGTGGAGGTGGCCGGTGTGGTCGCCGTGGCCGCCGCGGCCATCGCGGTCGCCCTGCTGGTCACGCCGATGCAGAAGGTCTCCGCGGCCGGCCAGACGGTCGAGGTCGGCACCACCTCGCCGAGCTGGAGTCTCTCCGGCCCGGCCCAGCTCGACCTCTTCGGCCAGCACATCCCGACCACCCTCGACTTCGCCGGCCCGGTGCGCCCGCGGCTGGTGCTCACCCGCATCACGCTCTCCAGCCAGCTCAAGGAGTTCGTGGGCAGCTCCTCCACGCACACCCTGGAGAGCGCGCTGGCCCACGGCTTCGAGCGGTACTTCGTCTGGGAGACCGTCATCGCCGGCCTGGCCGCCGTCGTGCTGATGGGCGCGATCACCGGCTGGCTGCGCCACCGGTTGCGCCACACCGTGGTGCTGGTCGTCGTCGCGCTGGTGGCGACCGAGGCGGTCAACCTCGGCGCGGTGATGCTGACCGCCTACTCGGCGCCGGACAAGCTGCGGCAGGTGCACAGCCTGCAGGCGCTCGTGGGTTCGGTGCCGCCGCTGCCCGACCCGCCGGCCACCGCGCCGACGCCTCCCGGGACGCGCGTGGTCGTCCTCGGCGACTCCACCGCCAGCGGCTGGGGCCTGCGGCCGATGTCGCACTCCAGCCGGGAGGAGCTCGCCTGCAACCGCAGCACCGACTCCTATGCGCGCGTGCTGGCCCGGGCCAACCGCTGGCATGTCACCAACCTGGCCTGCAGCGACGCCACCATCGCCCAGGGCATCCTCGGGCCGCAGGAGCACAACGGCGTGCAGCTGGCCCCGCAGATCAGCCGTACGGCGGTGCGGAAGGCGTCCGTGGTGGTGCTGAGCATCGGCGCGAACGACGTCTCCTGGGGCGACATGCTGCGCGTCTGCGCGGTGGCGCCCCAGTGCGACGACAGCGCTTCGCGGGCGTGGTTCCAGAAGCAGCTGGCGACCTTCAGCGCGGAGTACCTGCAGCTCCTCTCCGACCTGCAGCTGCTGCCCAACCACCCCCAGGTCGTCGTCAACCTCTACTACGCGCCGATCAGCTCCGACGACAGCTGCCTCGCCGACCTCGGTGTCGACGCCGAGAAGCAGCGCGCCCTGCTCGACGTGCTCCACGCGCTCAACGGCATCCTCGGCCAGGGCGCGAAGGCCGCTTCGTTCGCCGTCGCCCAGCCCGACTTCGACGGCCACGGGCTGTGCAGCGAGGTGCCCTACGTGCAGGGAGTGCAGGCCACGGCGCCGTTCCACCCCAACGCCGCCGGGGAGCTGGCGATCGCGCTGGCGGACGAGTACGCGTTGCAGAGCGCGGCGCCCTCGAACCCGTCGGCAGCCGGCCCGGCCCTGATCGGCCCTTCACCGATCGGCCCTTCCCCGATCGGCCCTTCACCGATCGGCCCGTCCCCGCCGGGCTCCTCTCCGTCGGGCCCCTCTCCGTCGGGGGGCTCTACGTCGGGCCGGTCCCCGTCGCCCGCTGCACGATGATCCGGGCCAGCCGCTCGGGCTCCTGCTCGGGAATCCAGTGGCTGACCCCCTCGAGCACCTCCAGACGGTAGGGCGCGTCGACCCAGTCACCCGCCAGCTCCGCCCCGGCGCGGTCCAGTGCCGGGTCCTCGGTGCTCCACACGTGGGTGGTCGGCACCCGGACGCGGCCGACTCCGCCCGGTCGGGACAACGGCAGTGCCCGGTACCACGACAGCGCTCCGGGAAGGGCGCCGTACTCCACGATGTCGGTGCGTACCTGCTGCGCCATCGGCGGCGTCATCCCGCCCAGCGAGACCAGCGCAGCCACGAACCGGTCGGGCCGGCGCGCCGCCAGCTGCTCGACGAGACCCGGCACGTTGAACGGCAGGAAGTACCAGGAGCGCAGCAGCTGCCGGCCGCGCACCATCGAGGCGAGGTAGGCGCGCGGATGCGGCACCGAGACGGTGGTGAGGGTCCGCAGCCGGTCGGGGTGCTGCGCGGCCGTCGCCCACGCCACCACCGCGCCCCAGTCGTGGCCGACCAGGTGCACCGGCCCCTCACCGAGGGCGTCGACCAGCGCGAGGACGTCGTCCACGAGGTGCGGCACGGTGTAGGCGCGTCGGCCACGGGGCCGGGCTCCGGGAGAGTAGCCGCGCTGGTCCGGCGCGAGCGTGCGCAACCCGGCATCGTGCAACCGGGCGGCCACCGCGTCCCAGCTGGCGGCACGCTGCGGGAAGCCGTGCAGCAGGACCACCGGCACCCCGTCCTCCGGGCCCTGGTCGCGGACGTCGAAGCCGAGCCCCTCATGGGCGTAAGAGGTGAGCCGCACGGGACCACTGTGACAGAGGCCTCGGCGATGTTCACCTGCCGTTCACCATGAGACCGCGGCCGCGTCACCTGGGGTCCCTACCGTCACAGAAGACAACGAGACCCATGAACCCAGGAGACACGGAGTGAACCGCTCTATCCTGCGCCGGGCCAGCGTGCCCGGCATCGCCGTCCTGACCCTTGGCCTCGCGCTCTCCGGCTGCGGCGCGGCCAACGAGTCCAGCCAGGGCAACGGCAAGCTCGCCTCCTCCCAGCAGCTGAGCGGCACCCTGAAGGGGGCCGGCTCGAGCGCGCAGGAGGCCGCGATGGACGCCTGGCGCGCGAACTTCCAGAAGGCCAACCCGAACGTGACGGTGAACTACGACCCGGCCGGCTCCGGCGCCGGGGTGGAGCAGTTCACCGCCGGCGGCACCGACTTCGCCGGCTCCGACAAGGCGCTGGACCCCAGCGCCGGCCAGGTCGCCGCGGCCAAGAAGCGCTGCGGGGCCGACGCCCTGGAGGTGCCGGACTACATCAGCCCGATCGCGATCATCTTCCACGTCCCGGGCGTGAAGAAGCTCAACCTCGACGGCCCGACCGTGGCCAAGATCTTCGCCGGCAAGATCACCACCTGGAACGACCCGGCGATCGCCTCGCAGAACAAGGGCGTCAAGCTGCCGGCCAGCCACATCTCCCCGGTGCACCGCTCCGACGAGTCCGGCACCACCAACAACTTCACCGACTACCTGCACCAGGCCGGCGGCTCGGCGTGGTCCTGGCCGGCCGGGGAGACCTGGCCGATCAAGTCCGGCGAGGGCGCCAACGGCACCTCCGGGGTGGTCGCCGCGGTCAAGTCCGGCACCGGCACCATCGGCTACGCCGACGCCAGCCAGGCCGGCGGGCTGTCCACGGTCTCGGTCAAGGTCGGCTCCGGCTACGTCGGCCCCACCGCCGCGGCGGCCGCCAAGACCCTGGCCGCCTCGCCCACCGAGTCCGGCCGCTCGTCCGGTGACATCGTGGTCAAGGTCGACCGCACCCCCTCCGCCGCGGGCGCCTACCCGGTGCTGCTCACCTCCTACCTGATCGCCTGCCCGACCTACCCCAAGGACAAGGCCGCGGCGGTCAAGGGGCTGCTCAGCTACATCCTGTCCAGCCAGGGCCAGCAGGCCGCCGCCCAGAACGCCGGCTCCGCCCCGCTGCCGGCCTCGCTGATGCAGAAGGGCAGCCAGGTCGTCGACTCGATCAAGGCCCAGTGAGCACCAGCCCGACCACCAGCACCACCAGCTGAGAAAGCCATCGAACGGAGCGAGAACCTCCCCGTGAGTGTCATCGAGACGAGGACCGGATCGTCCAGGCGACGCCTGGGCGATCTGGTCTTCGCCAACACCACCCGCGTCGCCGGGCTGCTGATCCTGGTGGCCCTTGCCGGCGTCGCGATCTTCCTGACCCTCCAGGGGCTGCCGGCCTTCGGCGCCGGCAGCGACGTCCTGGGCGGCCACACCACCTTCGCGAGCTACGTCTGGCCGCTGGTCTTCGGGACGCTGCTGGCCTCGGCCATCGCCCTGGTGATCGCGGTGCCGCTCTCGGTCGGCGTCGCGCTGTCGGTGTCCCACTTCGCCCCCCGCCGCATCTCGGCACCGATCGGGTACGTGGTGGACCTGCTGGCCGCG
>DATDNR010000191.1:0-11020 GCA_036518175.1 Marmoricola sp. | reverse complement strand
GCCATGCCTCGATGTCGTCGAGCGCGGCCCGCGCCATCGGCGTGGGGTGGCCGGTGAACCCGTGGGGTGAGCCGGGGTAGAGGCGCAGGTCGACGTCGACGCCGGCCTCGGCCAACCGCGCGGCCATGGCCAGGTTGTCGTGCACCAGGACGTCCTCGTCCCCGACCACCATGAGCATCGGAGGCAGGCCCTCGAGCTCGGCGAAGACCGGGGAGAGGTCGGGATGGGTCCGGTCGGGGGCATCCCCGGCGTACGCGTCGAGGAAGTACTCCTCAGCGATCAGCCGGCCCGCCGGGGTCTGTGCGCTGAGGTCGTAGGTGCCGAACTGCAGGACGGCGGTGCCGAACGCGTGCACGCCTCGATCCCGCAGCCGGAGAAGGGCAGCCATCGCCAGCGTCGCGCCGGCCGAGAACCCGACGACGGCCAGCCTGGTCGTCCCGAAGCGCGTCGCGGAGTGCTCGGCGAGCCAGAGCGCCGCGGCCTCACAGTCGTCGGGTGCGGCCGGCCAAGGATGTTCCGGGGCCAGGCGGTAGTCGACGCTGACCACGGCGACGCCGAGCGCGTCGGCGAGCCGGCGGTTGCGGATGTCGCTTCCGGCGGCCGACCCGAGGTAGAAGCCGCCACCGTGCACCTCGAGTACGACGCCGCGGGCCGGTCGGGCCACCGGCACGTGGATCCGCAGCCCCACCTCGTGGCCGACGACAGCGACCCGCTCCTCGACGGGCGGGGGATCGGACACCGGCGCCGCGGGAGCACCGGCCCGGACGGCGCAGAGCTCCGCCCGGCTGCGCGGCCCGCGGCCCGGAGCCCTGTCGGCGTAGAAGGCTCTCGAGGGCTCCACAAGGGACAGCAGGCGCGGGTCGATCAGCTGGCTGGGCTCACGTTCCATCGCATCGCACAGTAGTGAGGGTCGCGCGAGCCCGGGGCTTGACCTTGACGCAGGGTCAGGGCTGGAGGCTGCTGACATGACCACGACAGCAGCCATCGAGATCGCCGGACTCACCAAGTCCTACGGCGATCACGCGGTCCTGAGGGGCGTCGACCTCAACGTCGCCCCGGGCACCATCGTCGCCCTGCTCGGCTCCAACGGCGCCGGCAAGACCACGGTGGTGAAGATCCTCTCCACACTGCTCGAGCCCGACGGCGGGAGCGCCGCCGTCAACGGCCACGACGTCGCCGTCGCGCCCGCGAGGGTGCGCGAGTCGATCAGTCTGACCGGACAGTTCACCGCCGTCGACGAGATCCTCACCGGCCGGGAGAACCTCGTGCTCGTCGCCCGCCTCCGGCACGTGCAGGACCCTCGCGGGATCGCTGAGGACCTCTTGACGCAGTTCGGACTGGGAGACGCGGCCGGCCGACGGGTGGCGACGTACTCCGGTGGCATGCGTCGCCGACTCGACGTCGCGATGAGCCTGATCGGCCACCCGCCGGTGCTCTTCCTCGACGAGCCGACGACCGGGCTCGACCCGCAGTCACGCATGGAGGTCTGGGACACCGTCCGGCGACTCGCCGGCCAGGGCACGACGGTGCTGCTCACCACGCAGTACCTCGACGAGGCCGAACAGCTCGCGGACCGCATCGCGATCCTCCACGAGGGCCGGATCATCGCCGAGGGCACCATCGCCGAGCTCAGGCAGCTCTTCCCGCCGCCCACGGTCGAGTACGTCGAGAAGCAGCCCGCCCTCGAAGACATCTTCCTCGCCATCGTCGGCCACGCCGGCACCGAGACCCAGAGGACCGGATCATGAACACGTTCCTGCCCGACACCGCCGTCCTGCTGCAGCGATCCCTGCGCCACATCCTGCGCAGTCCGGACACGATCATCACCACCGCCGTCACGCCGATCGCCATGCTGCTGCTGTTCGTCTACGTCTTCGGCAGCGCGATCCACGCCGGCAGTGGCCGCTACGTCGACTACCTGCTGCCCGGGATCCTGCTGATCACCGTCGCCTCCGGCATCGCCTACACCGCCTTCCGCCTCCACACCGACGTCTCGGGTGGCATCTTCGAGCGGTTCCGGTCGATGCCGATCGCCCGTTCGGCGGTGCTGTGGGGCCACGTGCTGACCTCACTGGTGGCGAACCTGATCTCGCTCGCGCTCGTCGTACTCGTCGCCGTCGGCATGGGCTTCCGCTCGCACGCCGGAGTGCTCGCCTGGCTCGCGGTCCTCGGGATCCTGGTGCTGTTCACCTTGGCGCTGACCTGGCTGGCGATCATCCCCGGACTGACCGCGAAGTCCGTCGACGGGGTGAGCGGGTTCTCCTACCCGCTGCTCTTCCTGCCCTTCATCAGCTCCGCCTTCGTGCCCACCGCCGGCATGCCCGGCCCGGTGCGCTGGTTCGCCGAGCACCAGCCCGTCACCCCGATCGTGGACACCCTGCGCAACCTGTACGCCGATCGGCCGGTCGGCAACACCGGCTGGATCGCGCTCGGCTGGTGCGCCGGCCTGCTGCTGCTCGCCTACGCCCTGGCGGTGAGCACCTACCGCCGCAGGTTCGCCTGATTCGGTCATGGACATCCCGACAGGTCGGATCGGCAAGGCCCGCGGGTCGCGGGGCAGCTGTTGGAGACTTGGGTCATGCTGACGATCAGCCAGCTCGCGTCGTACGCCGGCGTGACGGTGCGCGCCGTCCGGCACTACCACGCCAAGGGACTGCTGCCCGAGCCGGAGCGCGACCACTCCGGCTACCGGCGCTACGACGCGGGCGCGGTGGTGGAGCTGGTGAGGATCCGCACCCTGGCCGAGGCCGGTGTGCCCTTGTCGCGAGTGCGTGAGCTGCTGGCTGCCGATGGCGATGAGTTCGCGGCGGCGGTCGACGACATCGACCGCCGCCTGCGGGCCGAGATCCGGGAACGCCGGCGCCACCGGGAGCGGATCGCCCAGCTCGCGGCAGGCGACAGTCTCGCGCTGCCCCCCGAGGCCGTCCGGTACCTCGAACGGATGCGCGAGCTCGGTTTCCGGGAGCGGGTGATCGAGGTCGAGCGCGACAGCTGGATCCTCATCGCCGCCCAGATGCCCGACGCGGTGCCCGACCTCATGGCGATGAAGCACGCGCAGATCGAGGACGAGGCGCTGCGCCAGCTCTACCTCGACTTCGGGAGCCTCGCCGACTGCGCGCCCGACGACCCGCGGCTCCCCGCACTCGCGGACCGGGTGGTGGCCTTCATCGAGGCGGCCGCCGAGCAGGCTGCGGGTTTCGAGGACGTGCACCCGGTCAGCGACGAGCTGGTCGCGCTCCTGGACGCGGCCTTCATCGAGTCGTTCCCGTGTGCGCCGCGCCTGCTCGAGCTCCTCGAAGAGCGGGGCTGGACCGGATGGACCAACATCAGGCGCATGGACTCCGCGGGGGTCACCGGTAGCACCTGACGGTCGTCGAAGGCCGTTCCTCACGGAGACGTGGTCAGCGAATGCTCTCCACCAGCTGCCACGAGTGCCCACCGTCGCTGGTGCGGACGAGCGCGGTCTGCCGGCCGTCCACGTCGAGGACGAGAGTGCCGTGGCGGCCGTCGAACTGACTGCTCAGCGGCAGGGCGCGCCCCGGCCCCAGCCTCACGGGGACGGCGTGGTGCCCGGTGACCAGGAACGTCGGGAACGGCGGCTTCGTCGCATCGACCGTGACCAGGGCCGAGTGTGCGTCGACTCCGGTGATCGCGGCGATGAGGCCGCGGTGGGGCACCTCGGCCAGCCGCTGCGAGCTGCGGCCGTCGCTGCTGGACCAGATCGTCGCCCGGTCCCGCGAGGTCGCGGCGCAGGCTGCGAAGAACGTGTCGTGGTCGGCCGTGAGCCCTTCGCCGTTGAGGGCCGCGCACGGCGGGGGAGCCGTGCGGCTGGTCCGGAAGTCGTCGGTGCTGATGATCAGCTGCTGAGCGGAGCCGGCTTGGGCGAGCACAGCCGTGCGCCGGTCGGTGCCGACCACCTTGGTCACCGATCGCACGTCGGCGGGCAGCCGCACCGGTGACCAGCTGTCGGCGCCGGCCGCTGCAGTGAACAGCCGACCGCTCAGTGCCAGGCCCCAGGCGCGCCCGTCGGGGGTGACGGTGGTCGACAGGTGCTGGGCGGGTCCACCGCCGCGCCCCGGGCTCGGCATCTGCTGCCAGGAGGAGCCACCGTCATGCGTGTCCCACGTCTGGGTGCCCCAGGTCCAGCCGTTGCGGCCGTCGGGTGCCATCTGCACGAGGGAGACCGGCCCACTCGCCATGCCGTCTCCCTGACGGCCGGGCCAGCGCAGTGCGGGGCCTCGATGCCAGGCCGCTCCGTCCTTCGTCCAGATCCGCGAGCAGTGTTGTTGCCCGCAGTGCTCCTGGGTCACGCGCACGGCGTGCGCCCTGTCGATGGTCCAGTAACCGGAGACGGTGCCGTGCCGGTCCGGACGAGTAGCCGGGGTCATGGGCCTGTCCGCGACCGGGTGGAGGGCGCGGGCCGCGAGCGCGGCGCCGGCCACGGCGATGACCGTGGCGGCGATGAGAGCGGTGGTGCGGCGTGCCTGCCGGCGCGCGGCGCCGCGACGTACGTCGCGCAGCAGGCGTTCGCTGTCGACCGGCTGCACGGGCTGCGAGAAGGAGCGGCGCAGCCGGTCCTCGAGCGGGTGGTTGTTCATCGCCGACCTCCTGAGGGCGTTTCCTCCTGGGTCAAGAGGTTGTGGAGCTTGCCGAGGGCGCGGCTGGCCTGGCTCTTCACCGTGCCGGTGGAGCAGCCGAGCACCCGCGCGATCTCGGCCTCGCTGAGGTCTTCGTAATAGCGGAGCGCGACCACGGCTCGTTGCCGGGCGGGCAGCCGGGAGATCGCCCGCCACAGGTCCAGGTCGGTGCTCTGGTCGACGTAGCCGACCTCGGGGGTGACGTCGGTGAGACTCTCGCGCCGCCGCAGCCGCCATACGGAGATGTTCCGGTTGACCATCACCCGGCGCACGTAGGCGTCGGGGTTGCCCGTCGCGATCTTCGACCACCGGGGCAGGCAGCGTTCCAGGGCGTCCTGCACCAGGTCCGCCGCGGCGTGCTCGGAGCCGGTCAACGCGCGGGCGAAGGCCAGCAGCTGCGGAAGCCGGCCGCGCACGAACTCATCGAAGCTGCCGTCGGGACCTCGCGTCACCGTCTCCCCCTCAGCCGGTCTCGTCACCGTGTTTGCGTCTCATGTCGACAACGCGGCAGTCGCGCGCGGGGTTGTCAACGCGTCCGACCGTCCCTGGGGAGAACCTCGTGGATCGCGCCCGGTGTGCCGTCGGGGCCCATCAGGCCTCGGAAGGTGGCTCCAGCGGCCACAGGTCGACGGTGAGCCGTACGTCGGGGTCGAGCTCGGCCCGAAGGTCTTCCACCAGACCCTCCGCCTCGACGCGGTACCACTCCCGGGCCGTGTCCGAGTCCCAGCCGTGATCGACGTCGAAGTGGTCCACGAAATGCTGCTGCCACCGACGCAGCCGAGTGGCGAGCGGTGCCGAAACGCTCAGGTGCTCCGGCGAGACCATGACGCCCCCCACCCACGTCGGGGACTCGGCCCCGTAGTCGCTCAGCAACCGCACGCCCGACCCCTGGGGGGAAGGGGGCACCGGTGAGGACACGCCAGCAGTATGCCGCGGTGGCCCGCCCGGGTCGGCGGACCTCAGGGGCCGGCCTCGATGACCCGCCGGACGTCGGCGAGGTCGAGGTCGAACGGGCCGATCCGGGTCAGCACCCAGGAGGCGCCTCGGTCCAGCCACGGAGCGGGGTCCTGCCCGGGCCGCAGGTCGATCACCACGTCGAAGCCCGGAGCGGGCGCCAGCTCGGCCAGGCCGGTGGTCACCTCGTCGAGGTCGCCGGGCCGGTCCAGGCCGATGACGAAGAATCCGTCGTGTCGCGCAGCACGCCGCAGTGGTGCCCGGTTGCCGAACCGCCCTGCCAACCAGATCGGCACCGCAGGCGCTGGGCGGAAGCTGGCGTCGCGGACGGTGTAGTGGGGGCCTCGGTGATCGACCGGCTCGCCGGACAACAGGCCGCCGAGCGCCTCGAGCCCCTCGTCGAGCATCCGGCCGCGCACCCGCGGGTCGGGTTCGTCGCCGAAAGCGCTGAACTCGCCCACCCAGTCGTCGCCCAGCCCCAGACCGAGCACGAAGCGCCCGCCCGAGAGCACCGCCAGGCTGGTGGCCTGCCGGGCCAGGACCTGCGGTCGGCGCCGCGCCAGCGGTGTCACCATCGGTCCGAGAAGCAGCGTCTCCGTCCGCATCGCGACAGCGGCGCAGCACGTCCACACGTCGGCGATCGCGGTGACCCGCTCGCCGTACTGCAGGTGGTCCCAGACGAAGAAGCCCTTCCAGCCGGCCGCTTCGGCGGTGGCCGCCAGCTCACCGACCACGCGGGGGTCGGCCAGGGCGTCGAAGGGGGCGACGAAGAGTCCGCGGCGGGTGGTCATGGCGACGATCATGCCGCCCCGGCGGCCTCGGACGGCGTTGCGCGGAGCCGGGTCGCTGCCACCGGCGAGCGATGATGGGGGACGGAGTGCTCTGTCGGGCCGGCGGTGGTGGGGCGACGCTGAGGCCGTGAGCACCTTCGCCTGGCGCAGCGCGGTGGAAGAGCTCGTGGCGCGGGGAGAGGCGTTGCCCGCCGCGGCCGGCCACGGGACACGGACGTACTACGCCGACCTGCACGCACCTCGCGGGCGGCGACATGTGCGCGTCTGCGCCGGCACCGGCTGCCTGGCGGCGTCCGGCGGTGCGCACGTCGTCTCCGTCGAGCGGGCGCTCGGTGTGCGCACCGGCGCGTGCTCGCCGGACGGGGCGGTGTCCCTGCAGGAGGTCCGGTGTGTCGGGTACTGCTACGCCGGTCCTGCCGCGCTCGACGACGACCTGCCCTGCGCCGGGCCGAACCTGGCCGACCAGCTGACGGGGAAGTCGCCACGGGTGGACCCGGAAGTGCCGGTCTGCTCGCCAGGACCACGGCTGCTGCTGCGAGAGCCCCCGGGCAGCCGGGCCTGGCAAATCTGGCAGGAGGCCGTCAGCCGCCCCGGCGCCGCGGCTGCGATCCGGGACGAGGTCGGTCGTGCGCGCCTGCGGGGGCGTGGCGGGGCAGGCTTCCCGGCAGCCTCGAAGTGGTCGGCGGTCGCCTCACATCCGGGACCCCGCTTCGTGGTGGCCAACGGCGACGAGGGCGATCCGGGATCGTTCGCCGACCGGCTGCTGATGGAGCGCGATCCCGCCCTGGTGCTCGAGGGGCTGGCTCTGGCCGGCCTGGCGTGCGGGGCCGCCCGCGGCTTCGTGTACGTACGCTCGGAGTACCCGCGGGCCCGCGCGGCACTCGTGCGCGCCGTGGCGAGCGCCCGTGCGGCCGGCCACCTGGGTGCCGACGTGCACAGCAGTGGAGTGGACTTCGACGTCGCGGTCGTCTCCGGCCACGGCTCCTACGTCGCCGGTGAGGAGACGTCGTTGCTCCGCTCGATCGTGGGCCTGCGGGGCACCGTCCATCCGCGCCCGCCCTACCCGGTGCAGAAGGGCCTGAGCGGGCGTCCGACCGCGGTGAACAACGTCGAGACCCTCGCCGCGGTGCCCGGGATCGTGGCCGCGGGCGGTGCGGCGTACGCGCGGCTCGGTGACCCGCAGGAGACCGGCACGATGCTGGTGAGCCTCGGACAGCGCTTCGCGCGGCCGGGTGCCTACGAGGTCGAGCTCGGCACCCCGCTGCGCACGATCGTCGAGGACCTGGGCGGCGGGGTCGCGGGCGGTTCGCGGTTGCGTGCGCTGCAGGTCGGCGGCCCCCTCGGCGGCTTCCTCGGGCCCGACCAGCTCGACGTGCCGCTGCTGGAATCTGCGCTGGCGGGCCTGGGGGTGTCCCTCGGCCACGGGGGACTGGTCGCCATCGACGACACCGTGTCCCGTGACCGGCTGCTCGCCCATGTCTGGCGGTTCGGCGCTGCGGAGTCGTGCGGTGCCTGCACGCCGTGCCGTGAGGGCACCCGACGAGGGGCGCGGGACCCCGGGGGCGCCTCGGAGGACCGGCCTCTGTTGAGCCTGATGGAGCAGGCGAGCCTGTGCGCGTTCGGTCGGCGACTGCCGGCCGCGATCCGCAGCCTGACCGCGCTGCGCTGGAACTGAGGCGTCATGGAGATCACCGTCGACGGCGGCACGGTCAGCGTTCCGGACGGCTCGAGCGTGCTCACCGCGACCAGGACCGCAGGCGCGGACGTCCCCACCCTGTGCCACGACGACCGGCTCAGTCCCGCCGGCGTCTGCCGGGTCTGCCTCGTGCGCGCCGACGGTGAGCTCGTGGCCGCCTGCGTCACGCCGGCCCGTGCGGGGATGGTGGTCGAGACCTCCGACGAGGAGATCGCAGACCACGTCCGGCTGGTCGTCGGACTCACGATCGAGACCCTGCCGGCCCGCGCCCTCGAGACCCCTTCGGAGCTCACCGCGCTGTGTGCCCGGTTGGGCCTCGGTGCCGAGTCGTTCGCCGGCGCGAGCGACGGATCCCGTCTCGACGACTCTCATCCCTACCTCTCCCTGGACCCCGACCTGTGCATCGCGTGCGGGCGGTGTGTGCGCATGTGCGACGAGGTGCAGGGCACCTTCGCGCTGAGCCTGGTGGGGCGCGGGGCGGACACGGAGGTGTGCGCCGGCGACGGTGGTCGGTGGGTGGACTCCGCATGCGTGTCGTGCGGGGGCTGCGCGGACACCTGCCCCACCGGGGCCATCTCGACGCCTCCGACCGCAGTGGCGACCCGCACCACCCGTACGACGTGCGGCTACTGCGGCGTGGGCTGCACGCTCGACGTGCACACCCGCGACGACCGCGTGGTGGCCGTGACACCCGACCGCGGGGGCGAGGTGAACCGCGGACATGCCTGCGTCAAGGGTCGCTTCGCCCACGGGTACGTGCACTCGGCGGACCGGCTCACCACCCCGCTGCTTCGGCGCCACGGGGAGCTGGAGCCGGCCTCCTGGGACGAGGCCCTGGCCCACGTCGCGGGCCGGCTGGGCCGGATCCGCTCCGAGCACGGGCCCGATGCGATCGCGGCGATCTCGTCCGCCCGGGCGACCAACGAGGAGAACTACCTGCTGCAGAAGCTGATGCGGGCGGTGGTCGGCACCAACAACGTCGACAACTGCTCACGCGTCTGCCACTCGCCCTCGGCGGTCGGCCTGAGCGCGGCCTTCGGACTGGCCGGCGGGACCAACCCGATGGAGGACCTTGACCGCGCCGACATGATCCTCCTCGCCGGCAGCAATGCCACCGAGGCCCATCCGGTGGTCGGCGCCCGGATCCGGCAGGCGGTCCTGCGGGGAGCGCGCCTGGTGGTGGTCGACCCCCGGCGCACGGAGTTGGCCGCTCTCGCCGACGTGCACCTGCGCGGACTGCCCGGCTCCAACGTGGCGCTGTTCAACGGGCTGGCGCGGCTGCTGCTCGAGAACGGCTGGGCCGACCTCGACTTCCTCGCCGCGAGAGCGTCGGGCCTCGACGACCTCCAGGAGGTGCTGACCCAGCTCCCGCTCGAGCGCGTCGAGGAGATCAGTGGCGTGTCCCGATCGCAGATGCGCGCTGCCGCTCAGCTGTACGGCGAGGCCGCGCACCCGGCGATCGTCTACGGCCTCGGGGTGACCGAACATGCGCACGGCACCGACGGCGTGCGGACCCTGGCGAACCTCGCCATCCTGCGCGGCGCAGTGGGGACCGAGGACGGCGGTGGCGTCATCCCCTTGCGGGGCCAGAACAACGTGCAGGGCGCCTCCGACATGGGGGCGCTGCCCGACCTGCTGCCGGGCTACCAGAAGGTCGTCGACACCGCCGACCGCAGGCGCTTCTCCGAGGCGTGGGGGGTCCCCGTGCCGCCTCGGCCCGGCCTGCGCATCCCCGAGATGTTCGAGGCGATGCGCAGCGGCCGGGTGCACGCGCTCTACGTGATGGGCGAGGACATCGCCCAGACCGACCCGGACTCGACCCACGTGCGCGCGGCGATCGAGGAGTGCGAGCTGGTGATCAGCCAGGAGATCTTCCTCTCCGAGACCGCCCGGCTCGCGGACGTCGTCCTGCCTGCGGCGTCGTTCCTGGAGAAGGACGGCACCTTCGTGAACTTCGACCGGCGCTTCCTCCGGGTGCGGCCGACCGTGACCCCTCCGGGCTCGGCGCGCACCGACTTCGACATCCTCACCTCGGTCGCGGCCGCGTTGGGCGGCGACCTCGGCGTCAGGACACCCGCCGAGGCGCTCGAGGAGTGCGCGCGGCTGGCACCTCTCTTCGCCGGCGTCTCGCACGAGCGCCTCGACCGTGAGGGCGGGCTGCACTGGCCCTGCCGCTCTGCGAGGGATCCTGGCGAGGGCAGGCTCTACCTCGATGGATTCGCCACGCCATCAGGTCGAACCCAGCTCGCCGCCCGGCCCTGGCTCCCCCCGGGCGAGGAGCCGAGCACGGAGTTCCCGGTCGTCCTCATCACCGGCCGGAGGTTGGTCCACTACAACGCCGGCACGATGACCCGTCGTACGCCGAACGCCGACCTGCGACCAGCCGAGCAGATCGACCTGCACCCGGCCGACGCCGATCGCCTGGGGGTGGGTGAGGGGGATCCGGTGGAGGTGACCAGTCGCCGGGGCAGTCTGGTCGTGGGGGTGCACCGGACCGAGGCGACCTCGCCGGGACAGGCGTTCCTGGCCTTCCACTTCCCTGAGGTGCCGACCAACCGGCTCACCTCCGAGGCCGCCGATGCCCAGACCGCCTGCCCGGAGTACAAGGTCACCGCGGTGCGGCTGCGCCCGGTGGGACCGGCTATCCCCGCAGGTGGAGCCGGGTGAGGCTGGGCGTGAGGCGGGCTTCCGGCGTCAGGTCAGGGCAGCTGCACGTATCCGTGCCGCATCTTCCACAGGAAGTACTTCTCGAAGCCCAGCTTCATCAGGTGCGCCTGGGGGTGGCGGAGGGAGACCTGGTGGAGGTGACCAGTCGCCGGGGCAGCCTGGTCGTGGGGGTGCACCGGACCGAGGCGACCTCGCCGGGACAGGCGTTCCTGGCCTTCCACTTCCCTGAGGTGCCGACCAACCGGCTCACCTCCGAGGCCGCCGATGCCCAGACC
>DATDNR010000190.1:0-30903 GCA_036518175.1 Marmoricola sp. | reverse complement strand
AAGGCCCAGCTCGCCTCGGTGATGCCGTGGTAGGCGAACTCCGTCGCGATGCCGCCGCGGGCACCGGTGGCGTGGCGGGCGATCCGCCAGGCCAGGTCGTTGGCCTCGCTGCCGGAGTTGACCAGCAGCACCCGGTCGAATCGCTCGGGCATCGTGGCCAGGAGATGCTCGGTGAGGGTGACCGGGACCTCCTGCAGGTAGCGGCTGTTCGTGTTCAGCGTGGCCAGCTGGGTGGTGACCGCCTCGACGACCGCGGGGTGGCTGTGCCCCAGGACCGGCACGTTGTTGTAGGCGTCGAGGTACCGGTTGCCGTCCACGTCCTCGAGGAACACGCCCTTCCCTCCGACCAGGTGCAGTGGCCGGGAGTAGCTCAGCTCCTGGGCGCCCAACGACCGCGAGCGCGCGCGGAGCAGCTCGCCGGTGGCACGTCCGGCCCGGTGGGCGGTCGTCGTACGCCGTTGCGCGTGGCCGGTCCGCACCGCGCCGACGAACCTGGCGGAGAGGGAGTCGATCCCCGTCTCGAGCATGTGCTCGAGGAGCCGGTGGGCATCCTCGTCGATCTGGGGTGCCCAGCCCTGCTCACGGGCCCGCCACGCGGTGATCACGACGGCTGCCGCACACCGGGCGGCCATCAGGTCGGCGACGAGGGCGAGCTCGCCGGGTTCGAGGGGCGTCACCGCGTCGTAGCCGGCGATGAGCTCCGGCGCCTCCTCGAGGCCGTCGTCGCGGCCGGCCAGCGTGTCGGCGGCGGCGACCGCCAGGTCGCAGACCAGCGCGGTGTGGGTCATGTCCCCGAAGTCGGTGATGCCGGTGATCTCCAGGCCGTCGCCCACCAGCACGTTGGTGGGGGCGAGGTCGTTGTGCACCACCTGGGCCCGCTGCCGCTCCAGCTCGGGGAGCACCCGCTGCTCGAAGCGGTCCAGCACCGCCTCCACCGAGGGCCGCCGCGAGGCGTCGACCGCCGGGAGCCACGGCCGCAGCGCCGGCAGCCGTCGAACGTCCCAGGCGATCGGGTAGGCCGCCGCCGGGTGGACGAACCCGCGCAGCGCCCGCCCCAGCCGCGCTGCCGTCTGTCCCCAGTTCCGCAGCAGCGGGCCGGTGAGCTCGCGAGCCTCGGGATGGCGGCCCTCGAGCCAGCTCAGCACCCAGGTGTGCGAGACGCGACCGTCGCGTCCGACCAGCCGGCGCGACGACTGACCGTCCGCGGTCGGCAGCACCTGCGGCACCGGCAGCTCGGGGGCGACGGACCGGATGTGGGCGAGCGCCGAGCGCTGCAGGTCGAGCACCACCTCACCGTCGGCGGGGTTGTGCACCTTGAGCAGGTAGCGGCCGTCCGGGGTGTCGAGGCGGTAGTTGCGGTCCCGCTCACCGTGCACGGGCACCAGGTCGCCGACCAGGCCCCACGACTCCTCGAGCGCGACGTGGAGCGCCTCGACCTCGAGCTCCGGGGGCGGCTCGGAGAGCGGGTCGGTACTCGTCATGCCCGTGCCCTCTCCGTGTGCTCAGTCGCCGGCTCGCAGCCGTCGGTCAGGGGCCGACGGCTGCTCCTACCGGGCCGACCCCCTCGCCGGCCAGCTCGAGCGGTCGGCGTTCGAAGTAGTCGCTGCCCTTCGCCCAGTAGATACCCATCGGCACCAGCCCCACCGCGAGCGCGCCCAGCCCGATGAGGTCCACGGTCAGACCGAGGCTGGGGATCGACTCGATGAAGATCCACACCATGAAGATCGCTCCCGCCAGCGGCCAGACTCCGATGAACACGAAGTTCCGCGCGGACCTGAAGATCAACCTGCGGTAGGCGACGACCACGGCGATGCCGGCCAGGGAGTAGTAGAAGGCGATCTGCAGACCGATCGAGCTGATCGCGTCGGAGAGGATCGTGTTGATGCTGCCGAGGAAGTTCGAGCCGATGAAGAGCAGCAGCGAGACGGCTGCCACGACCCCGGTGGCGAAGGCAGGAGTGCGCCAGCGCGGGTGCACCATGCCGAACCGCATCGGCAGGGTCCGGTCGCGGCCCATGGCGAACAGCGACCTGGTCACCTGGATCAGGGTGGTCTCGAGGGTCGCCACCGTGGAGAGCATCACCGCGAGGATGAGCAGCTTGCCACCGAGACCAGGCCAGACCACCTGGCCCAGGGTGCTGAGGATGTTGCCGCTGCTGTTGCTGATCGTCCGCGGCGACAGCACCATGTTGATCGCGATCGTGAAGGCCTCGAAGAGGCCGAAGACGACCAGGACGCCGACGATCCCGCCGAGCCCGGAGGCCTTGTGGCCGTCCTTGGTCTCCTCGTTGAGGTTGGCGCTCACGTCCCAGCCCCAGTAGTAGAACGCCGCGATCAGTGCCGCAGCCACGAAGCCGGAGACCCCGCCGAAGTGGGAGAAGCCCAGCCAGCTCCACTCGAAGCTCGGCCCGGCGTGCTGTCCCATGGCCACCCGCACCAGGCAGATCAGCGCGAACAGCAGCAGGATCGCCACCTCGACCGAGGACATGATCCATTGCGCGCGCGCCGTGAGCCGTACGCCGACCATGACGCACCCGACCATGACCAGGAACCACAGCGACCCGACCAGCGTGACGAGCCAGGTGGTGTCCTGCTGGCTGGGCGCGAAGAGCGCGAGCGTCACCGAACCCGCCGGAAGCGACCCGGCCACCATGAAGATCGTGGCCGACACGACCAGCGCCCAGCCGGACAGGTAGCCGAGGGCCGGGTGGAGCGCGCGGCCCACCCAGGAGTAGCTCGCACCGGCGTTGACGTCAGCCCGCCCGAGGTAGGAGAAGGCCCAGGCGATGCCGAGCATCGGCAGCCCGCACCACAGCAGTGCCGCCGGGCTGGCCAGCCCCGCGATGGCGACGAGAGCGGCGGTCGTGGCGGCCAGCGAGTACGCCGGGGCGCTCCCGGCCACCGCCATCACGATCGAGTCGAGGGACGACAGCACGTTGCCGTGCAGGGTATGGGCGTGGTCCGCGTGCGGCCGACCGGCCTCCCGGGTGTCCTCGGACATCGACGTCCTCCCTGTGCTCGCCAGAAGCTGTCCAGTTCCGAGACCGCCGGCCATGGGCGGCAGCGCGTCGCGACCTGCCCGACGCCGCTGATTCAACGGGTTGCGCGCGGCTATGTCAACGGAATCGTTGGCCAACGGCCCACATTCTCATCGAATCCGTGGGTTGTTGGGTGAGGCGGGCAACCAGGTGCGCCGGCTGCGGCCCCCGCCTGACAGGATGCGGCGCGTGGTCCTGGAGGTGCTCGCTGCCCTGAGCCTGCTGGTCTGGGCCTACCTGGCGCTCGGTCATGGGGCGTTCTGGCGGCCGCCCCGGCTGCCCGCCCCGCCCGCCACCGCGCCGTGCCCCTGGCCCTCGGTCGTCGCGGTGGTGCCGGCCCGCGACGAGGAGTCGGTGCTGCCCGAGACCCTGCCGACTCTGCTCGGGCAGGACTATCCCGGCGCGTTCCGCGTGCTGGTGGTCGACGACGACAGCTCGGACGGCACCGCGCAGCTCGCGGCCCGGCACGGCGCCGACGTGCTGGCCTCCTGCGGCCCCGGGCCGGGGTGGGCGGGCAAGGTCGCGGCGATGTCGGCCGGCCTCGACGCGGCCGGCGAGCCCGACTTCCTGCTCTTCACCGATGCCGACATCGCCTGGTCTCCAGGGGTCCTCCGCCAGCTGGTCTCGGTCGCCGTCGCGCACCGTCTCGACCTGGTCTCCCAGATGGTCCGGTTGCGCGCGGAGTCGGCCTGGGAGCGCCTGGTCGTGCCGGCGTTCGTCTACTTCTTCGCCCAGCTCTATCCGTTCGCCCGGGTCAACCGGCCCGGTCGCACGGCGGCGGCCGCCGGTGGCTGCATGCTCGTGCGCCGGACGACGCTCGAGGCGGCCGGTGGACTGGCGGCGATCCGCGGCGCCCGGATCGACGACGTGGCCCTGGCCCGGCTGCTCAAGCCGTACGGCCGGCTGTGGCTCGGCGTCACCGGCGAGGTGGTCAGCGTGCGCCCCTACCCCCGTCTCGCCGACCTGTGGCAGATGGTCTCGCGCAGTGCCTACCTGCAGCTGCGGCACTCCCCGCTGCTGCTGGCCGGCACGGTGCTCGGGCTGCTGCTCGTCTACGCGGTGCCGCCGGTTGCGGCGGTCGCCGGCCTCGTGCGGGCCGATCCGTGGCTGGCGGCAGCAGGCCTCGCGGCGTGGGCGGTGATGGCAGCGACGTACCTGCCGATCCTGCGGCACCAGCAGGCACCGGCCTGGCACGCGCCGCTGCTGCCCGCCGTCGCGCTGCTCTACCTGACGATGACCGTGGACAGCGCCCGGCGGCACTTCGCCGGCCGCGGCGGGCTCTGGAAGGGCCGCGTGGGCTGAGCCGTCGCGCTCAGCGCCCTCCCGCCTGGCGGGTGATGTAGTTGACGGATACGAACGAGCGGAAGGCGCCGAGCAGGTCCTCGGACTCGATCCGCAGGGTGCGCACGTCGACGCGCTCGGCGCCCTTGACCCACCCGCCCACCTCGGCCATGTCGGCCGTCTGGACGTCGAGGTCGAGCCGCACCGGACGCTCGAGGCCGGGGGTGCCGAGCAGCCCTGCACCGGCCCGGCGCACGGCCTCGCGGGCGCCGTCGTGGACCAGCCGGCAGGCCTCCTCCGGGTGCAGGCTGTGCGCGCTGAAGCGGGTCACGGAGCGCTTGGTGACCACCTGCACCGCGTCGCGGGCGAACGGCGCGGTCTGCTGCTGGGTCACCTCGTCACCGGTGACCAGGCCGACGGGCACGCCGAAGTGCTCGGCGACCAGGGCGTTGATGCCGCTCTCACCGACCTCGACGCCGTTGACCCGGGCGGCCGCGAAGACCTCGGGGTTGTAGGTGTGCGACAGCGTCGAGGATGCACCGGAGATCGAGCCGTGGTAGCCGACCAGGAAGATGACGTCGAAGGAATCGTCGAGCCCCTGCATCATGTAGAGCGGCTTGTGCCGGCCGGAGATGTAGCTCGCGCGGTGGGCCAGGGCGCGCGGGTCCAGGTTGCGCATGGTCCCGTGCGCGTCGTTGACCACCACCTCGGTGGCGCCACCCTCCACCGCGCCGTCGATGGCCGCGTTGACCTCGCCGAGCACCAGCCGGCAGCCCAGCTCGTACGCCGGCTCGCCCTCGCGGCACTGCCCCCAGTCGACGATGCCGGCAACGCCCTCGAAGTCGAAGGAGAGATAGACCTTCACGGGTTCAGAGATACCGGATGTTGCCGCAGCCCGGGCACTCGAACTGCCGGACGACGCCCCACGCGTCGTGCTCCTCGCGGACGACGAGCCAGTCGTGGACGTGGAGCTCGGCGACGCTCATCATCGATCAGCCTCCCCGTTGAAGTCTTCAACGGATCTCGATCTGCCCGCGGGCGTCGCCGGGCAAACCAGCGTCGGCGCACCACCCGGCTGTGATCCCTCCCACGCCTGACCTCAGGCTCGGGCTCCTACGCTGGCGTGGTGACCGAGCCGAGCACCGTGGCCGCCCCCCGCCAGCCGGACCCGAATCGCTGGTGGACGCTGCTTGCCGTCTGCCTCGGCACCTTCATGCTGCTGCTCGACATCACGATCGTGAACGTGGCGCTGCCGGACATCCAGGCCTCGCTGGGCTCCACCTTCTCCGACCTGCAGTGGGTCGTCGACGCCTATGCCCTCACCCTCGCCTCCCTGCTGCTGACCTCGGGCTCGCTGGCCGACATGTACGGCCGCCGGCGCCTCTTCCTGGTCGGACTGGTCGTCTTCACCGGCGCCTCGGTGCTGTGCGGTGCCGCGGCTTCCTCCCTCATGCTCGAGCTCTCCCGGGCCCTGCAGGGCATCGGCGGCGCCGTGATGTTCTCGGTCTCGCTGGCGTTGCTGGCCAACGCCTTCCGGGGGCGGGAGCGCGGCACTGCCTTCGGGGTGTGGGGGGCCGTCACCGGCGTGGCGGTCGCGGTCGGTCCGGTCCTGGGCGGGGCGCTGGTCTCCGGGTTCTCCTGGCGGGCGATCTTCTTCGTCAACGTGCCCCTCGGGGTCGCCGCGGTCGTGCTCACGATGGCGCGTGTCGCCGAGTCACGGGAACGGCGGGGAACCGCGCCCGACTGGCCGGGCTTTGCCTGCTTCACCGCCGGCCTGGCCAGCCTGGTCTTCGCCCTCATCGAGGCCGGCCGCACGAGCTTCGGCGACACCACGGTGCTGGTCTGCTTCGGGCTCAGCGCGCTGCTGCTGGCGGCGTTCCTCCTGGTCGAGATGCGCAGCGACCACCCGATGTTCGACCTGGGGCTGTTCCGGCTCCCGACCTTTTCGGGCGGCGCCGTCGCGGCCTTCGGGATCTCGGCGGGCCTGTTCTCGATGCTGCTCTACCTCGTGCTGTACCTGCAGGACGTGCTCGGGTACTCCGCCTTCGCCACGGGTCTGCGGCTGCTGGTGCTCTCCGGGTCGATCCTGGCGGTCTCCGGTCTTGCCGGCCGGCTGACCTCCCACGTGCCGGTCCGTGCGCTCATCGGTGTGGGGCTGGTCCTGGTCGGCGTCGGCCTGCTCCTCATGCGAGGACTGCAGGCCTCCTCCACGTGGACGCATCTCATCCCGGGGCTCGTGGTCGCGGGCATCGGCGCGGGCATGGTGAACCCGCCGCTGGCCTCGACCGCGGTCGGCGTGGTGCCGCCGCAGCGCGCCGGCATGGCCTCGGGGATCAACTCCACCTTCCGGCAGGTCGGCATCGCCACCGGCATCGCCCTGCTGGGCACGCTGTTCAGCACCCGGCTGACGAGCGCGGTGACCGCCCTGGTGACCGGCACCCCGCTGGCCGGGCATGGCGACCGGATCGCGACGGCGCTGCGTGGCGGCCAGGCGGGTCGGCTGTTCCACAGCGCCCACAGCCGGACCGAGCTGGCAGCGCTGCGCCACGTCGCCCGCGCCGGCTTCACGACGGCTCTGGACCTCATCATGCTCGTTGCCGCGATCCTCAGCATCGTGGCGGGCGTTGCCGCCTTCGTGCTGATCCGCGGCCGGGACTTCAGCGAGGACCTCGGCGCCGCGACCTCCGGTCCCGCCGCGCCCGCGGGCGAGGAGGCCGCGGTCTGAGCGACGGGTCGGTGGGGCGACCCCACCGACCCGTCCCCGTCGTGGCCGGCCTCGTCGTGGCCGGCCTCGTCGTGGCCGTCCGGGTCAGGCCCGTCGGGTGCGGCGCATCCTGTGACCGCTCAGCGCCAGTCCGCCGAGGAGCAGCAGCAGCGCTCCGGCGAGCTCCGCGGCCAGCGTGTCGGGCGCACCGGTGTTGGGCAGTGTTCCGGCGGTCGGTCCGCTCACCGTGCGCACTGCGTGCGGACGGGCCAGCTCGCTGACCCGGGGACCGGCCACCGCGACGTGGGCGACGTGCCCGGCGACGTGCCCGGCGACGTGCGTGGTCTCACGGGGAGGTGAGACCAGGCACGGCTTGCTGGCCCGGAGGCAGGTCGCCACCGGCGGGGTGGTGGGCTGGCACTGCCCGGCGGGCATGCCCGGCTGACCAGGGCACCCCGCCGGCGGGCTGGTCGTGCCGCAGTCGTGCGTGCACCCGGGCGGCGGCTGGTGGCCGCCGCAGTCCTGAGTGCAGCCCGGCGGCGGGGTGTCACCGCCGCAGTCCTGGGTGCAGCCGGACGGCGGGGTCGTCTGCCCGCAGCCGGTGTGTGCGGGGTTCGATCGCCCGACGCCGTGGTTGCGGTCGCACTCGTAGCCGGCGTTGCGGTCGGAGGGCCCGGGATACTGGCCCTTCGGGTTCTTGTTGTCCGCGCGACCGACACAGCCGGCGCAGGGCTTGCCCACCGCCCGGCCGTGGCCGTTGCCGTTCTCCGACGGCGAGCCGTCGCGCGTCGAGCAGTAGGGACCGCCGGGGCACTTGCCGTTGGCCCCGCCCGCGTTCTGGTCGGCCCGGCTGGGCGGCTGCGGCGCCTGTGGATCACCGGAGGTGCCCGCGTTGCCGTGCGCGTGGGTCGCGGCTGCGCCGCCTCGCGAGTGGCCGGCTGCTGCCGCGGCAGGCACCGCCATCCCGGCGATCGCCAGGGTGACGGCGACTACGAGGAGCCCGACCCTGGTCGAGGGACGGGCAGGTCGTAGAGGTTTCTTCATCTGTGAGGGACTCCCTGCAAGGTGTGAACCCTGTCGTGGTTTCCCACAGCCCCGTCCCGCGGCATGCAAGGTGTGGCTGACGCGCGAGAAACGTTCCCTGACCCGTCCGGGTTACGCCAGATGACCCATTCGGGCCATATCGACGGGCACCGCCCTAGACCGGTTGCGCCATCAAAACGGACATTCCGCCCATCACGGCCGTTGCGGGAATCAACCGCCCGTCGCTGGGCATCTCCCTGCACGCCTCGGCGCTCTGCGCCGGGCGCGGCGGTCGTCCCCGGTTCCCGCGGCAAACAGGCCGGGGACGACGCTGCCCGCGCCGGGCCGCCGGCGCTCAGCCGGCGTGGAGGTGCGGCCGGCGACGGCGGTCCGGCTCGGCGCGGCGGAGCACCTCCCGGGTCACCGGCGCCACCTCGCCGGCGCCGAAGAGCAGGAACCGCAGCAGGTTGCTGAGCGGGTTGCCCTCGGTCCATTCCACGTACAGGTGTGGCAGCACGCCGGTGCGGTCACGCACGTCGAGCAGCAGGGCGGCGAGCGCGTTCGGCACGCTGGGCGAGCGCATGGTGAGCACCCGGTGGGAGCCGTGCAGCACCTGGCCGTGCACCTCGAGCAGCGCTTCGAAGTCCGAGGGGTCGGTCACGGTCACCTCGACGAAGATGAGGTCCTCGGCATCCGGCAGGTCGTTGTCGTCGACGATCTGCTCGATCTTGGCCTGGTACTCCCCCGCGTCACGGTCGTCCGGCTCGTTGGCCACCAGGCGGATCGAGCGGCGCGCGCAGTCGCGGATGAAGAGGCTCGCCGTGGGGTCGAGCACGACCTGGGTGGTGCGCAGCTCCATCGAGCGCGACAGCCGGGAGGCCAGCGAGAGCACGAGGATCGCGGCGATGAAGCAGCCCCCGATCTTGAGCCCGTCCGGTCGCTCGGTGATGTTGTCCACAGTCGTGTACAGCAGCACGAGCGTGGTCACCGCGAAGCCCAGGGTCAGCTTGCGCTGGCCCGCCCGGCGTGCCGCGAGGGTCACGGCCGCTCCGGCCGAGGTGAAGAGCACCAGCACGCCGGTCGCGTAGGCCCCGCCCTGGGCGTTCACGTCGGCGTCGAAGATCCAGGTGATCAGGAAGGCGATGGCGGTGAGCACCAGCACCAGTGGCCGCACCGCCCGGGTCCACTCGGGTGCCATGCCGTAGCGCGGCAGGTACCGCGGCACGAGGTTGAGCAGACCGGCCATCGCGGAGGCGCCGGCGAACCACAGGATCGCGACGGTGGAGACGTCGTACACGGTGCCGAAGCCGTCACCGAGATAGGCGTGCGCGAGGTAGGCCAGCGCCCGGCCCGACGCCGCGCCGCCGTTCTGGAACGCCTGTGCCGGGATCAGCCAGGTGGTGACCAGGCTGCTGGTGATCAGGTAGCAGCTCATGATCACCGCAGCAGTGGTCAGCAGCCAGCGCGTGTGGCGGATCCGGCCCACCGGCCGGCTCTCGGTGTCGGTCGCGTCACCGCGCACCAGCGGCATCACCGCGACGCCCGTCTCGAACCCCGACATGCCCAGGGCCAGCTTGGGGAAGACCAGCACGGCGACCGCCAGGATCATCAGCGGGTCACCGTGCTGCTGGGTCATCGCCGCGCGCCAGTCACCGATGACGCCCGGGTGGGCCAGCACCTGGCCGAACGCCACGACGATCACCACGGCGTTGAGCGCGAGGTAGACGAAGACCAGCACCACCGCCACCCCGATCGCCTCCCGGAAGCCGCGCAGGAAGACGGCGCCCAGCACGGCGACCAGGATCAGGGTGACCAGCATGTTCTGGCCGTGCAGCAGTCCGCTGACGTGCGGGTTCTCGACCACGTGAGCGGCAGCGTCCGCGGCAGAGAGCGTGATGGTGATCATGAAGTCCGTGGCCGCGAAGCCGAGCAGGACCAGGACGAAGACCTTGCCCCGCCAGAACGGCAGCAACCGCTCGAGCATCGCGATCGATCCCTGCCCGTGCGGGCTCTCCTCGGCCACGCGGCGGTAGACCGGGAGCGCCCCGAGCAGGGTGAGCAGCACCAGCACCACGGTGGCGATGGGCGCCACCACGCCCGCGGCCAGCGCCGCGATCCCGGGCTGGTAGCCGAGGGTGGAGAAGTAGTCGACGCCCGTCAGGCACATCACCCGCCACCAGGCCTGCGGCCGGTGGGGCGCGGTCTCGCTCGCGTGCGGCCCCTGATGACCTCCGGCCTTGTCCGGAGCCCGCTCGAACAGCCAGGAGCGGACACGCTGGCTGCGCGGCTCCGGCGGCGCGATGGTCGTCACGCTTCCATGCAAGCATCGCCCGGCGCCACATCCGGCTGCACTAACGACTTCCTAACGGCCCGCCTCGCCCACCGCATGGAAGCTGTCAGGATCCGCCGGGAGGGCGTCAGGGTTGCGTCAGGGCCGTGGGATCCGGGCCTGAGGTGTCCTTGGATGAAAACATGACGACCACTGTCCGTGAGCCCACGAGGGCGAGCGGCGTCGTACGCGCCGGCCCCCGGTT
Organism: Marmoricola sp.; assembly: GCA_036518175.1. Classification (GTDB taxonomy): domain Bacteria; phylum Actinomycetota; class Actinomycetes; order Propionibacteriales; family Nocardioidaceae; genus Marmoricola. The sequence goes on along the minus strand of DATDNR010000190.1, from coordinate 20,324 downwards.
GACGAACCAGAGCGGAGTGCGCCTCGCGATCGCCAACGGCCTGCTGCTGCTGGCCGTCCCGGCCGTGGCGCCGGCCGGCCTCGTGCCCGCCGAGGCGGTCCTGGTGGTGGTGGCCGGAGCCGCCTGCGTCGGGCTGCCTCGACACACGGCGCTCCTGATGGGCGTGGTGGCGTGGGCGTGGTGCACCGGCTTCGCGGAGAACCGGTACGGCGACCTCACCTTCTCCTCCGCCGACCTGCTCCGCCTGCTCGCCTCGGCGCTCGGCGCGTTGCTGGTCGCCGTGGTGTGCCGGCACCTGCTCGACGCGGCACACTGGAGCCGTGGCAGGCCCACGACGCCTCGCTGAGGGCCGGTTCCGCGCTCCGGCCCTCGCCTTCGCGCTTGCGGTGGCGCTGCCGCTGCTGCTCACGGCCTGCCTGGTGCCGTTGCGGTCCCACCTCAACCTGGTCACCGACATCCTGCTCTTCCTGCTGACCGCTGTGGTCGCGGCGCTGTACGGCGGTTGGCTGCCCGCGCTCGCCGCCGCCGTGCTCGCCTCGATGCTCCTCAACTACTACTTCACCCCTCCCCTGCACACGCTGGCGATCGACCAGCCCGGCAACGCGCTGGCACTCGTCGTCTTCGTCGTCGTCGCGATGCTGGTCAGTGGGGCGGTGGACCTGGCAGCGCGTCGGACCCGGCAGCGCGACCGCGCCGAGGCGGAGGCGCGCATCCTCGCCGAGGCCGGCAAGGTGCGGACCGCGCTGCTGGCCGCGGTCGGCCACGACCTGCGGACTCCGCTCGCCGCCGCGAAGGCGGCCGTCTCCAGCCTGCTGAGCAGCGACGTCGCGCTGCGGCCGGCCGACCGCCGAGAGCTGCTGGTCACCGCCGACGAGTCACTGGACCGGCTCACCGCCCTGGTGGGCAACCTGCTCGACCTGAGCCGGCTCCAGCTCGGTGCGCTGCCGATGCACCTGGGCGCGGTGTCGCTGGACGAGGTGGTCGCCAATGCGCTCGACGCGATGGGGCCGGCGGGTCGGCGCGTGCGCGTCACGCTGCCCGAGCGCCTGCCCGAGGTCGTGGCAGACGCCGGCCTGCTGGAGCGGGTGCTGGTCAACCTCGCGGAGAACGCGCTGCGGCACTCCCCGGTGGGCGCGCCGCCCGTGGTCGAGGCCACAGCAGCCGGCGACGTGGTGGAGACCCGTGTCGTGGACCGCGGTCCGGGCATTCCGGCGCCGGACCGCGAGCGGGTGTTCCTGCCCTTCCAGCGGCTCGGAGACACCGACAACACCCACGGCATCGGCCTGGGCCTGGCGCTGAGTCGTGGCCTGGTGGAGGCCATGCACGGCTCGCTGGAGCCGCGCGAGACGCCCGGAGGCGGGCTGACCATGGTGCTGCGGCTGCCCACCGGCGGCGCGCCGACGAGACCGCCGCACCCGGTGGCGGAGGTGGAGCGGTGACGCGAGTCCTCGTCGTGGACGACGAACCGCAGATCCTGCGGGCGCTCTCGATCAACCTGCGGGCGCGCGGCTACGAGGTCACGCTCGCGGCCAACGGCGCCCAGGCGCTGGCGGCGGCGACCGGGCACCCGCCCGACCTGGTGATCCTCGACCTGGGCCTGCCCGATCTCGGCGGGGTCGAGGTGATCGGGGGGCTGCGTGGCTGGACGTCGGTGCCGATCCTGGTGCTGTCGGGGCGTTCCGACAGCGCCGACAAGGTCGAGGCCCTCGACGCCGGCGCCGACGACTACGTCACCAAGCCCTTCGGGATGGACGAGCTGCTCGCCCGGCTGCGGGCGATGGCCCGCCGCGTGCTGCCGGGCGAGGAGCAGCCCGTGGTGCAGGTCGGTGACGTCACCGTGGACCTCGCCGCCCGGCGGGTCTTGCGTGTCGAGGACGGCCACAGCACCGACGTACGCCTCACCCCGACCGAGTGGCACCTGCTCGAGGTGCTGGTGCGCAACCCCGGCAAGCTGCTCAGCCAGCGCCAGCTGCTGGCCGAGGTGTGGGGGCCGGGTTACGAGACCGCGCAGGGCAACCTCCGCCTGTACATGGCCCAGCTGCGCCGCAAGCTGGAGCCCGACCCGACCCGTCCGCGCCACCTGGTCAACGAGCCGGGCATGGGCTACCGGTTCGAGCCGTAGTGCGAACGGGCGCCGGGACACAACCCCGGTGGGGGCTGGCCAAGGGCCTCGGAACGGGTCATGATCGTCGGTAACCCCCGAGGAGAGGGGGACTGTCCATCCTCGGCGAAGGAACAGCCATCATGGACACCTACATCAGGCTCCAGACCCTGGCCTGTGGGGCGATGCTGGTGGCGCCTGAGGGCGAGATCGACCTCTACACCGCACCCCTGCTCCGGCAGGAGCTCGACGGCGCGCTGAGCGCCGCACCGCGCGCGGTCATCGTCGACCTCAGCGGCACCACGTTCTTCGACTCCAGCGGCCTGAGCACGCTGGCGCGGGCCGACCATGTGGCTCGCCGCTCCGAGCTGCGGCTGTGCGTGGTGGGTGCACACGGGCCGGTGGCCCGGATCCTCGAGATCTCGCAGCTGACGCAGGTGCTCAGCTGCTACCCCGACGTGGAGACGGCCCTGGCCGACCGTGTCCCCCCGGTCACTGGTAGCTGACGGTCTCGCAGGAGTTCGAGGAGTCCTGGCGCTCCATCAGCGTCTTGTCGGCTCCGGGGCCGCAGGAGAGCCGGTCCTGTCCCGATCCTCCCACCAGCTGGTCGTTGCCGTTGCTCCCGTAGAGCTTGTCGCTGCCGGAGTCGCCGTAGAGGGTGTCGGGACCGTCCTGACCCACGACGTAGTCGTTGCCGGCGCCCGCGTGCACGAGGTCGTTGTCGGGACCGGAGCGGATCCAGTCGTTCCCGGCACCGCCGAAGACCAGGTCGTGCCCGGAGTAGCCGTTGAAGAAGTCGCGGCCGGCACCGAGATGGGCCACGTCGTTGCCGGCGTCGGCCAGCACCGACAGCGAGTCGGTGGCGGGCAGGGTGCGGCCGTCGACGTAGTCGTTGCCCAGCCGCGGCCAGACCTCGATGAGCAGCGGCTGCCCCACGGTCGTCCCGGAGGGCACCCGGCAGGAGGCGGCGATGCCCTTGCTCACCCGGAGCCTGCGGCAGGCGGCGGGCACCGCCCGCTTCCACTTGGCGGTCCCGGTGTCCACGAACCGGACCCGGCCGTGGCCCTGGGTGATCGTCAGGTGGCTGTTCTGCTGCCCCGCCTGGTAGCGGTAGCCGTGCTTGGTGCGGCTGAGCAACGCCATGTTCTTCAGCGGGATCGGTTTGCCGGGGCCGACCAGCTCGGTGGTGAACGAATAGGGCGGACCCGCCTGCGGGTCCGGGCACGGCGAGGCACCGGCAGCACCGGCGGCGGTGACGGCCAACGCCAGGCCGGCGAAGGCGGCGAGGGCGGGACGGATGCGGCGTCGGGGCACGGCGGGGCTCCAGGACGAGTCGGAGGTCGGTACGCCGCAACATTCTGCATCATTTCGGACGTCTGTGGGCAAATCGGACAGAAATGGCCGGCCTCAGACCCCACAGGCGTCACGGGACGCTTCAGCAGCCGGCGGGCCGGTCCCCTGAGGCCGCCCCGACCAGGGCTCGGAAGAGCCCCGCGTCGGCGAGGACCTCGGGGTGCCACTGCACTGCTACGCAGAAACGCTCCCCCGCCGACTCCATCGCCTCGAGCGACCCGTCCTCCGCGTGCGCCGCCGCGACGAACCCCGGGTGGCAGCGCACCGCCTGGTGGTGGTGGCAGTGCACCGTGGCCCGCGGGCCGATCGCCGCGGACAGCCGGGATCCGGGCACCACGGCCACGTCGGTCTGCCCGAAGGTGTCGCCACCGGGGTCGTGCCCGTCGTGGCCGACCGCCTCGGGAGTGTGCTGCTCGAGGGTGCCGCCGGCGTGCACGGCCATCACCTGCATGCCGCGACAGATGCCCAGCACGGGCGTCCCTCGAGCCTCGGCCGCGTCGAGCAGCGCCAGCTCCCAGGCGTCGCGGTCGGTGCGCCAGCTACGTGTCCGGGGATGGGGCTCCTCGCCGTACCGCCCGGGATCGACGTCGGCACCGCCGGTGATGACCAGCCCGTCCAGGCGCGCCACCACCGCCCGCGCAGCCGCTCCGCAGGCCGAGGGATCGGCGTGCACCGGCAGCAGCACCGGGGCGCCACCGGCCGTCACGATGGCGTCGGCGTACCCCCGGGGCAGCAGGTCGGCCGGCTGGTCCCAGACCCCCCACCTGGCCTGTTCCCGATAGCTGCTGAGCCCGATCACCGGCGGTGACGCGGCGGTGGGGCTCACAGCGGGGTGACGTAGGCGCCGGAGATGCCACCGTCGACCAGGAAGGTCGAGGCGGTGATGAAGCTGGACTCGTCGGAGGCGAGGAAGAGCACGGCGTTGGCCATCTCCTCGGGCTCACCGAACCGGCCCATCGGCACGTGCACCAGCCGGCGGGCCGCCCGCTCGGGGTCCTTGGCGAACAGCTCCCGGAGCAGCGGGGTGTTGACGGGACCCGGGCAGAGGGCGTTCACGCGGACGCCTTCACGGGCGAACTGCACCCCCAGCTCGCGCGTCATCGAGAGCACCCCGCCCTTCGAGGCGGAGTAGGAGACCTGCGAGGTGGCCGCGCCCATCACCGCCACGAACGAGGCGGTGTTGATGATCGAGCCGCGCTTCTGCTCCAGCATGTAGGGCAGCACCGCCTTGCAACACAGGTACACACTGGTCAGGTTGACCTCCTGAACGCGCCGCCAGGCGTCCAGGTCCGTGTCGAGGATCGAGGCGTCCTCGGGCGGTGAGATGCCCGCGTTGTTGAACGCGACGTCGATCGACCCGTGGACGTCCTTCGCCGTGCCGAACAGGCTGTCGACCTGCTCCTTGCTGGCCACGTCGACGTGCACGAACGTGCCGTCCAGCTCCTTGGCGATCTCCTCGCCCCGGTCGTCGTCGATGTCGCCGATGACGACCCTGGCACCTTCCTCGGCGAAGCGCCGGACCGTGGCCAGGCCGATGCCGGAGCATCCTCCGGTGACCACGGCGACCCTGCCCTCCAGGCGTCCGGCCATCTGGTTCCTTCCTCTCGTCCTGCTCGTGGGTCCCTCGCCTAGTCGTCGGCGAAGAAGACGTTCTTCTCCTCGGTGAACGCGTGCACCGCGTCGGGGCCGAGCTCACGGCCGAGGCCTGACTGCTTGAAGCCGCCGAACGGCGTCCAGTAGCGCACGGAGGCGTGCGAGTTCACGCTGAGGTTGCCGGCCTCGATGCGGCGGGAGACGCGCAAGGCCTTGCCCAGGTCACTGGTGTAGATCGACCCGGACAGCCCGTACTCGGTGTCGTTGGCGAGGCGTACCGCATGCTCCTCGTCGTCGAACGGCATCACCGCGACCACCGGCCCGAAGACCTCCTCGCGCCAGACGCGCTCCGCCGGAGAGTCGGCGAGCACGACCGTCGGCGGGACCCAGTAGCCGTCGCCGCCGGGCGCGGAGCCGGTGAAGGCGACCTGGGCCCCGTCGATGAAGCCCTGCACCACTTCGCGCTGCTGGGCAGAGATCAGCGGGCCCATCTCGCTGGACTCGTCGGCGGGGTCCAGCACGCGCATCGACGACACTGCCGTCTGCAGCGCCGCCAGGAACTCCTCGTGGGCAGACCTCTCGACGAGGATCCGGGAGCGGGCGCAACAGTCCTGGCCCGCGTTGTCGAAGACGGCGTACGGCGCCGCAGCAGCTGCCCGAGCGATGTCGGCGTCGGCGAAGACGATGTTCGCGCTCTTGCCACCCAGCTCCAGCGTCACCCGCTTCACCTGGTCGGCGCAGCCTCGCATGATCCGCTTGCCCACCTCGGTGGAGCCGGTGAAGCAGATCTTGCGGACCAGCGGGTGGGTGACGAACCGCTCGCCCACGACGGACCCCTTGCCGGGGATCACCGTGAGCACCCCCTCGGGAAGACCGGCCTCGAGCGCGAGCTCCCCGATCCGGATCGCCGTCAGGGGGGTCAGCTCGGCCGGCTTGAGCACCACGGTGTTGCCGGCGGCGAGGGCCGGCGCGAACCCCCATCCGGCGATCGGCATCGGGAAGTTCCACGGCACGATCACCCCGACGACACCGAGGGGCTCGCGGAAGGTCACGTCGACGCCGCCCGGCACCGGGATCTGCCGGCCGAAGAGCCGTTCGGGAGACGCGGAGTAGTAGTTCAGGACGTCGCGGACGTTGCCGGCCTCCCATCGTGCGTTGCCCCACGTGTGCCCGGCGTTGCGGACCTCGAGCCCGGCGAGCTCATCGACGTGGGCGTCCACGACGGCCGCGAAGCGCCGCAGCAGTCTCGCCCTCTCACCGGGCGCCAGGTCACGCCAGGCGGGGAAGGCCTCGGCGGCCCTCCTGATGAGCTCGTCGGCTTCGTCGGCGCCGGCCAGGTGCACCTGCGCGACCGGCCGCTCGTCGGCCGGGTTCAGCACCGTGTGCAGGTCGGCCCGGGTCTCCGTCGTCATCGCGACCTCGCCTCCCTCAGAACCGCTCGAAGCAGCGGCGGAGCTCCCAGTCGGTGACCGCGGCGTCGTACGCGGCGAGCTCCACGTCGGCCATGTTGGTGTAGTGGTCGGTCACCTCGTCACCGAGGAGGGACCGGACGACCTTCGAACCGGTGAAGGCTTCCCGGGCCTGGTGCAGGGTGTGCGGCACCCTGGGTCTGCCCGAGGTGTAGGCGTTGCCGACCAGCTCGGGCTCGAGCACCAGCTCCTGCTCGATCCCGTGCAGTCCCCCGGCCACCATCGCGGCCAGCGCGAGGTAGGGATTGACGTCACTGCCGGGAAGCCGGTTCTCCATGCGGGCGGCCGCCCCCCGGCCGACCAGCCTGACCGCGCAGGTGCGGTTGTCGGTGCCCCAGCCGATCGTCGTCGGCGCGAAGGAGCTGTCCGCATAGCGCTTGTAGGAGTTGATGTTGGGCGCGTAGAAGAGCGTGAAGTCCGCCATGGTGGAGAGCACCCCGGCCACGAAGTGGTCGTAGAGGGCGGAGCGGCAGCCGTTGGCCTCGTCCCAGAACACCAGCGACCCGTCGGTGCCGCGCAGCGACATGTGCACGTGGCAGGAGCTGCCCTCGCGCTCGTTCACCTTGGCCATGAAGGTGATGGCCTTGCCGTGCTGGGCGGCGATCTCCTTGGCCACGGTCTTGTAGACGGCATGGTTGTCGGCGGTCACCATGGCCTCGTTGTAGAGGAAGCCGATCTCGTGCTGGCCGAGGTTGCACTCCCCCTTGGCGCTCTCCACATCGAGCCCGGCGGCGTACGTGGTGTTGCGGATGTCGCGCAGCAGCGGCTCGATCCGCGAGGTGCCGACGATCGAGTAGTCGACGTTGTACTGGTTGGCCGGGGTCAGCCCGCGGTACCCGCGCTGCCACGCCGACTCGTAGCTGTCCTCGAAGACGATGAACTCCAGCTCGGTGCCGCTGAGCACCGAGAACCCCAGGCCGGCGGCACGGTCGAGCTGCCGGCGCAGAACCGTCCGCGGTGACGGCTCGACCGGCCGGTGGTCGAGCCAGACCAGGTCGCACTGGACCATCGCGGTGGCCGGGAGGTGAGGCAGCAGCCGGATCGTGTCCCAGTCGGCGACGAACTCCATGTCGCCGTAGCCCTTCTCCCATGAGGCCATCTCGTAGCCGGGCACGGTGTTCATGTCGACGTCGACCGAGAGCAGGTAGTTGCACCCCTCGGCCCCGTGAGGGACGAACTGGTCGAGGAAGAAGCGTCCGTGCAACCGCTTGCCCTGCAGGCGGCCCTGCATGTCGGTGAAGGCGACCACCACGGTGTCGACCTCGCCGCACTCGATCCTCGACGTGAGCTGCTCCAGCGTCAGGTGCCGCTCGTTGCGCGCCATCGTCGTCTCCTCCGTTCCGGGGTCGCTCATCCCAGCAGCCCGCGCAGGAGCGCGGCCGTGTCGTCGCAGTGGGCCTCCATCACCCGGCGGGCGGACGCCGGGTCGTGGGCCAGGATCGCATCCACGATCGCCTCGTGCTGGGCGTTGGAGTGGTCGATGTTCACCTGCAGCACCGGAATCGCGCTCAGCATGTCGTGCAGGTCGGCCTGGACCAGCGTGACCGAGCGGATGAGCGCCGGTGACCGGCTGGTGCCGGCGATCGCCAGGTGCAGCCGCGAATCGGCCTGCCGGTGCGTCGCTGCGTCCCGGGCACGGCCCACCTCTGCCAGCGCCCCCATCAGCAGCGCCGCCTCCTCGGCTTCCAGCCGTCGCGAGGCGGCGACGTGGCACGCGCCCGGCTCCACCACCCGCCGGAACACCAGCGAGTCCAGCAGCTCGGGGCGGCGCGCCATGAGCTCCTCCGCGCGGCCGGGGTGGGGTGCCTCCGGGCGGTGGCTCACCACCGTGCCGCCACCACGGCCGCGGGTGGTGCTGACCATGCCCGCCGTGCGCAGCGCCGCGATGGCCTCCCGGAGCGTCGCCCGGGAGACCGACATCCGCTCGGCGAGCTCCCGCTCCGGGGGCAGGGCGGTGCCCAAGGGGTAGATGCCGAGCCTGATGGCGGTGGCCAGCCGCTCGACGCAGGACTCGAAGGCGTGGTGGCCGCGCACCGGACGCAGCACCACCTCCCCCAGTCCCTGGTCGACACTCCGCAGCCGTGCCCGAGTCCGCTCCGCCATCGTGCCGACGACCTAGAGGATCTCGTCGAGGGCCTTCGTGGTGTGCTCACCCTCACGGCCGTGCATGAAGTGCTGCCGGCCACCGATGTACCAGGTGATGATCGCGAAGGCGATGACCGCGACGACGGCGACCGGTGCGTAGTTGAACGTGTCCACGGTGATCGGACGGATCGGCGGCAGCACGAAGAGCACGCAGATGACCACGACCCAGGCCACCGCGGTCCACCCGATCAGCGGGCTCCACTTGCCCAGGTGCCACGGCCCCACCTGGAAGTCCGGATGCATCCTGCGCAGGAACACCGGCGTCACGTAGGCGATGTAGAGGCCGATCACGGCGATGGAGGTCACCGCCAGGTAGGCCGTGGTGTTGAACAGCGCCGGCATGGTCAGCAGGATCGAGCAGGTCACGCACAGCCAGATCGAGTTCGTCGGCGTACCGGTGCGCGGGTTCACCTTCGACCACAGCTTCGAGCCCGGCAGGGCGTTGTCTCGCGAGAACGCGAAGGACATCCGCGAGTTCGCGGTCACCGAGGCCATGCCGCAGAAGAACTGCGCGACGCAGACGATGAACAGCAGGAACTTGGCCATCGTGGGGTTCTGGAGCGAGTCGAAGAAGATCTGCGCGGGCGGCAGTCCGGTGTCCGTCGCCAGCAGGCGGGACAGGCCCGTGGCGCTCTTGTCGGGGATCGCCGCGGTGATCGAGTAGAGCAGGATGAAGCCGGCGATGACCGAGACCACGACGCTCATCACGATGCCACGTGGGGCGCTGGTCTGTGCCTTCCTGGTCTCCTCGGCCACGTGCGCGGAGGCGTCGTACCCGGTGTAGGTGTACTGCGCCATCAGCAGGCCCATGAGGAACACGTAGGGACCGAAGGTCCAGCCGGTCTCGTTGTGCCACCCGACGAGCGTCCACCCCGGCGACTGGTGGTGGCTGGGCAGCGCCCACAGCACGGCCACGATGACGAGCACGCCGAACACGTGCCACCACGCGGAGATGTTCGACAGCATGGCGACCAGGTTCACCCCGAAGGTGTTGAGCAGCGCGTGGGCCACGATGATCGCCACGAAGAGGAGGTAGGTCCCCGTCGCGGTCACGTTCACGCCCCAGGTGATGCTCGCGAACGCCATCCACGTGGTTGCCGCGCCGAAGTCGATGGCGGCGGTCACCGCGATCTCCCCGAGGAGGTTGAACCAGCCCACGGTCCAGGCCCACTGGCGCTTGTGGCGGGTCGCGAGGCGCCCGGCCCAGAAGTAGAGGCCGCCCGCCGTCGGGTAGCGGGAGCAGACCTCTGCCATCGCCAGCGCGACACAGGTGACCATCAGGCCGACGATCGCCCAGCCGAGCACGATCGTCGAAGGGCCTCCGGAGCGCAGCGCGATGCCGTAGGAGGTGATGCAGCCGGCAAGGATCGAGATGATCGAGAACGACACCGCGAAGTTGGAGAACGACGACATCCGGCGGTGGAGTTCCTGGGTGTAGCCCATCTCTGCCAGGACACGGGTGTCCTCGTCGAGATCTCCCGGGGAGGAGGCGCGGGCCATGGGGTCCATGGGCTCGTCGGTGGTGCTCATCCGGGACCTCCGAAGGTGCGGAACTGCCCTCTCACGTCGCAGTGTGATCCGCATCACATCGGCAGGTCAATGGTTCGACCACAGACCATTTGTTACGGGGGTACGCCTCACCGGGCGCGCAGGATGCCCAGCAGGCCGTGCTGCTCGTCGTGCGGACCGGCGCTGAACCAGATGGCGTCACGCCCACCGGCCACCCGGTCGCCCACGAGCAGCGCCCACAGTCCGTCGATGACCAGCGGCCGGTGGCGGGCACCGCGCAGCACGCCGAGCATCGCACCCGAGCGGGGGTCGAAGGCGTGGATGCGCCCGTCGCCGAAGTTCCCGACCAGCAGGTCACCGGCGAACTGTCCGAAGCTCCGCGGCGCGATCGTCATCCCCCACGGCGAGTTCAGCACCCCGTGACTGGCGAAGCGGCGCACGAACCTGCCGCGGTTGGTGTAGACGTCCACGAACCCGTGGCCCGGGCCGGCGACATCGTCATGGGCAGCGGCGTCCTGGCGCGCGTAGGTCACGAACACGTGCCGGTGCACCACCGCCACGTTGAACGGTGCGTACCGGCGGGGCAGCGCGGGGTCGTTGAAGCCTCCGGCGTGGCGCAGGCGGGCGAAGTGTGCGTTGAACACGTCGATCCGGTTGGCGTGGAAGTTCGTGGCGAGCAGGCGCGGCCCGGAGCGGGTGTGCACCAGCGCCAGGCCCTTGTAGACGGCATGGCGCGTGTGCCGGACCGGCACCGCCGAGGTGGCCGGCGACACCGACTGGTTCCACGCGGAGATGCCGCCGTTCTCGCTGGCGAAGACGAACAGGGCGGGCTTGCCGGTGCCGGGCACGGTGAACGCTGAAGTGCCGTTGAAGACCTGGCCGGTCGGTGCGCCGCCGGGGACCTTCACCACGAGCGGCACCCGGGACACCGGGGTGCCGGACGTTGCGCCCTGGTAGAGGGTGCTCACGTCGGCGCCGTTGTCGGACACCCACAGCGGCGTGTTCGGGCCGCGGGACAGTCCCCAGGCGTTCACCAGGTGGGGGTCGGTCATCCTGGCCACTCCGGGCTGGTCGGACACCAGGTTCACCCGCCGCACGGTGCCTGCGCGGCTGGCATCCGCAGCACCGCCCGCGGTGCCGGCGAGCGCCCCGGCCAGCGACAGCGACAGCACCGTGCCGATGAGTGTCCGTTTGGCGACCATGGCATGCCTCCTCGGTCGGGAAGGGCCCGAGCCACTCGGGCTCCACCTACGACGACGAAGGAGGCGGTCCGCCGGTTCACCGGGACCGGAGACGACGAACCCGCAGGCCGCCTCGACCTGCGGGTCCATCACTTCTGCGCGGTGTCCGAGGGGGGACTTGAACCCCCACCCCCTATACGGGGACTAGCACCTCAAGCTAGCGCGTCTGCCTATTCCGCCACCCGGACGAGCGCGGTAACGATAGCAAAGAGCGGGACCGGCGGCGTAATCGGCGTCGCCTCAGCGAAGCTTGAGCAGGGCGAGCAGGAAGCGAGCCGCTTCAGGGCCGTTGTCGACCGCGAACGAGACCGCTGACGGGACGTCGAGCTCGTCCGCGAGGCGGGCCACCACCTCGCGCCGGGCGGCGTCATCGCCTCCCGGGCCCGCGGAGCGCCCGGCGGTGGCGTGCAGCCGGTCGAGCAGGTCGGTGGCGTCCTCGAAGACGTCGTCTGAGCACTCCCACGGCTGCTGCCACGGCCGGTTGAGCAGGCCGAGCCTGAGGGCGGGGCCGGAGAACCGCTCCAGCAGGTCGGCGACCAGCACCAGGTTGCCGGTGGACTTGGCCATCTTGGCGCCGTCGTGACGCACCTCGCCCACGTGCACCACCGAGCCCGCGAACGGGATCACACCGGTCGCCGCCTCCACCATCGCGGCCTGGTAGGCGTGATGGGGGAAGGCGAGGTCCGGCCCGCCGACCAGCACGTCGACGGAGGAGCCCAGCGTGCACGACGCCATCGCAGCACACTCGGCGTGCCAGCCGGGGCGGCCCCATCCCCACGGGCTCGGCCAGGCCGGGTGGTCCTCCGGCGAGGGACGCCACAGCGGCACGTCGAACTCCGACTCCCGGCCGGGCACGTCGTGCTGGTCGCCGTACTCAGCCGACAGCGCCAGCGCCCGGTCGCGGTCCATCCCCAGCCGGGCCGGCACGTCGTCGCCGCGGAAGTAGACGAAGCCGCCGGCGAGGTAGGCCCGGCCGGCCTCGAGCAGGGCCGCCGCGAGCCGTTGCACCGCCCGTACATGACTGCGCGCGTGCGGCGTGAGCTTCGGCTCGGCGACCGCCAGCGCGCGCATGTCGCGGTCGAAGGAGAACTCCTGGGTGAGCGCGAACTCGTCGTACGGCTGACCGCGGCGGCGGGCGGCCTCGGTGAGCACGTCGTCGATGTCGGTGACGTTGCGGCAGACCAGTGCCTCCGAGCCCGCGGCACGGGCCAGGGAGGCGATGAAGTCGGCCCAGACGAAGGTGGAGGCGTGCCCCATGTGGGTGACGTCGTACGGCGTGATGCCGCAGGTGTACATCCGCACCGGCCCGACGGGGACGAACCGCCTCCCGGCGATGGTCAGCGCCCCGGCCGGTTCGCTCACGACCGGGTAGCGGCCGGTGCTGCCCACGACGCCGGGGCCGTCGGCATAGCTGGAGGAGGAGGCATTCGCAGGCACGCCCTCATGATGCCGCATCGCCTCAGGCGTTCTCGGCCAGCCACTTCCCCAGGGCGAGTGCGCTCTGGTCGACCAGCTGCGGCCACTCCATCGCCCCCTCGTCGGCGTTGTCCGAGACGTGCTTGACCAGCCGCACCGGTACGTCGAACGCGAGGCACGCCCAGGCCACGGCGTACCCCTCCATGTCCACCAGCTGCGCCCGCCGCCCGATCTGCTCGCGCATCGCGACGTCGGCGACGAACACGTCGCCCGAGGCCAGGACCAGCTCGGGGTCGCCGGTGCCGACATCGAGCTCCTCGCGCGGGTCGTAGCCCAGGGCCCGGACGACGTCGGCGGAGAGGTCGTGGTTGAGCACCCGGCCGGGTTGCTGGATGCCGTGCAGCCCGTCGTGCAGCGCCCCGGCCGTGCCGATGTTGACCACCTCGGTGACCGCGGGAGTGGAGCCGAGCGCCTTGGCCACCGCCGTCGCCGCAGCGGTCTTGCCCAGGCCGGTGATCAGCACGGGCAGGCCCGCGGGCACGTGTGCCGCCTCCGCACGGGTGGCGGCGACCACCAGGATCGCCATCACCAACCGGCCGGCAGCGGCCGGCCCTCGTTGAACCCGGCGGCCGACTGCACCCCGACGACGGCGCGGTCGGCGAACTCCGCGAGGTCGTGGGCGCCGGCATAGGTGCAGGCCGAGCGCACGCCCGAGCAGATCTCGTCGACGAGGTCCTCCACGCCCGGCCGGGCCGGGTCGAGGAACATCCTGGAGGACGAGATCCCCTCCTCGTAGAGCGACTTGCGGGCGCGGTCGAAGGCGGTGTCGGCCGAGGTGCGGTTGGCGACGGCGCGGGCCGAGGCCATGCCGAAGCTCACCTTGTAGGGACGGCCGTCCACGTCACGCTGCAGGTCGCCCGGCGACTCGTAGGTGCCCGCGAACCAGGACCCGACCATCACCGCGCTCGCGCCCGCGGCCAGGGCGAGCGCGACGTCGCGCGGGTGCCGCACTCCCCCGTCGGCCCAGACGTGCTTGCCGTGCTCGCGGGCCGCGGCGACACAGTCGAGCACGGCGCTGAACTGCGGCCGGCCCACCCCGGTCATCATCCGGGTGGTGCACATCGCGCCCGGCCCGACACCGACCTTGACGATGTCCGCGCCGGCCTCGATGAGGTCGTGGGTGCCCTCGGGCGACACCACGTTGCCGGCGACCACGGGCACCGACGGGCCCGCCGAGCGGACCGCCCGGAGCGCCTCGAGCATCCGCTCCTGGTGACCGTGCGCGGTGTCGACGACCAGGCAGTCGACGCCCATCTTCAGCATCCGGGCGGCCCTGCCGGCCACGTCACCGTTGACGCCGATCGCGGCCGCGACGCGCAACCGCCCCTCCGCGTCGAGGGCCGGCTGGTAGATCGTCGAGCGCAGCGCTCCCGTGCGGGTCAGCAGCCCGACCAGGCCGCCCGCGCCGTCCACCACCGGCGCGAGACGGTGCCGGGACGCCGCGAGCACGTCGAAGGCCTCGCGCGGGGAGACCGAGTCGGCCACCGTGACGATCTCGGTGGTCATCACCTGGCCGACCTGGGTGAAGCGGTCGACTCCCTGGCAGTCGGCCTCGGTGATGACGCCCACGGGCCTGCCGCCGTCGACGACGACCGCGGCGAGGTGTGCCCGCTTTAACAGCAGGGCCAGCGCGTCGCTGACGGTCTCGTGGGGCGCCAGCGTGATCGGCGTCTCGAAGACGGGGTGCCGTCCCTTGACCCAGTCGACGACGTCCTCGACGACCTCCAGGGGGATGTCCTGGGGCAGCACCGCGATGCCGCCGCGACGGGCGATCGTCTCGGCCATCCGCCGGCCGGACACCGCGGTCATGTTGGCGACGACCAGCGGGACGGTCGTCCCGGTCCCGTCGGAGGTGGACAGGTCGACGTCGTAGCGGGAGGCCACGGCGGAGCGCCGCGGGACCATGAAGACGTCGTCATAGGTCAGGTCGTACGGCGGGCGGTGGTCATCGAGGAAGCGCACGAGTCTGGAAGTCTACCCGCGCAGTGCAGGATGGGCATGTGCGAGCCACCGATCCCCTGACACCCGTCCAGATGCGGCGCCGGACCAGCGCCGCCTTCACCCGCCGCTACGAGGCCGATCCCGACGTCGTCGGCCTCGCGCCCGGGAGGGTGAACCTGATCGGCGAGCACGTCGACTACTCCGGGGGCGTCTGCCTGCCGATCGCCCTGCGGCACGCGACGTACGCCGCCGTCCGCCGTCGCGACGACGACCGCGTCCGGCTCGGCAGCGCCACCGAGACGACGCCCTGGGAGGGCGACCTCGGCGACCTCGCGCCCGGCCAGGTCGAGGGCTGGGTCGGGTACGCCGGCGGGGTGCTCTGGGCGCTCCGCGAGGCGGGCTTCGAGGTGCCCGGGCTCGACCTGCACCTGGAGAGCACCGTGCCGATCGGGGCCGGGCTGTCGAGCTCGGCCGCCGTCGAGTGCGCGGTGGCCGTCGCGGTGCTCGGTCTCGGCGGCACGGCGCTCGACCACGAGACCCGCCACCGCCTCGTCGACGTCTGCGTCCGTGCCGAGACCGAGGTGGCCAAGGCGCCGACCGGGGGGCTCGACCAGAGCGCGGCGATGCTCGGCGAGGCCGATCACGCCCTGCTCGTCGACTTCGGTGACGGCTCGACCCGCCAGGTGCCGTTCGCGCCCGCCGAGCACGGCCTGGCCCTGCTGGTGATGGACACCCGGGTGAGCCATGCCCATTCCGAGGGTGGCTACGGCTCACGTCGCGAGGAGGCCGAGGAGGCGGCCCGGCAGCTCGGTCTGCCGGCGCTGGGCCGGGTGAGCGACCTCGACGACGCGTTGGCACGCGTCGATGCGAGCCTGCGCCCGCGGGTGCGGCACGTGGTCACCGAGGTTGCCCGCACCCGCGAGTTCGCGGACGCGCTGGCGTCCGACGAGTGGCAACGCCTCGGTCCGCTGATGGATGCCTCGCACGCGTCGCTGCGTGACGACTACGAGGTCTCCTGCCGTGAGCTCGACGTCGCCGTGGAGGCGGCCCGCGGCGCCGGTGCCCTGGGTGCCCGGATGACCGGCGGTGGCTTCGGCGGCTCGGCGATCGCCCTGGTGCCGGTCGACCGGCTCGACGCGGTCGCCGCGGCGGTGAGCGGCAGCTTCGGCGAGCACGGGTGGCGGGAGCCGGCGTACCTCGTCGCCGAGGCGGGTCCGGGCGCCGCGCTGGTCACCGACTGACCGCTGGTCGGCGGCCCGGGCCGACGCGCGCGTCAGGTGGCGGCGACGCCGATCTGCCCGGCCCGGAAGGCATCGACGAAGAGGGCGTGGTCCTGGCGCACCGTGCCCGCGTAGTCGACACCGAACTGCACCAGCTCCTCCACGAACTCCTCGCGACGGCCCTCGAGCGACCCCGCGACCGCCTCCTCGACCTGGAAGTCGACGAGGTCCTGGTCGCTGTCCTCGTCCGAGGCGCAGTGCACCTTCGCCGTGGCCCGTCCGAGCAGCCCGACCACGGCGGCGATGTCCTCGGGCTCGGTGATGTCGTCCCAGTCCAGGTCCACCTCGTAGGGCGAGACCTCGCTGACGACGTAGCCCACCCCGTCCATCTGTGCGTGTCCCAGCAGCGGGTCGGTGTTGGCCTGGAGGGCGCGCTGGCTGACCGCCGTGCGGTGCCCCTCGTGGTCGAAGGCGCGCTCGACGGCGGCGCCGTCGACGAACCGGCTCAGCGCCGGCACGTTCGCCTGCTTCATCGACAGCACGACGTCGTTGTCGAGGGCCTGGCTGTAGCCCTCGAGCAGCAGGTTGTACGCCGGCAGCCCGGCGCTGCCGATGCCGAAGCCCGACTTGCCCACCAGGTCGCGCAGGTCGTAGAAGAGCTCGCGGTCGAACCGCTTGGCCTCCGGGATCGTCCGGAGGTAGCCGCGGAAGGCCTCCTCGACCGAGCCGCGCTCCTCGTCCTCGAGCCGCCGCACGGAGGATGCGTCGGTGAACACCCGGAGGCCGTCCTGCAGGTGCGTCATCTGGTCGAGGAGCTCCGCGCGCCGGATCAGCCGCGCCCGCTGCAGCGCGGCGAGCACCGGACCCTCGGTGTTGTCCAGGTGCAGGCCGAAGTCGTCGTCGGACTCGCTCTCCCGGTAGTGGTCGACCTGGTCGAGGTAGCTCTCGAGGTAGTGGCCGGCCAGGCGGCGCACGTCCTCGTCCGGCAGCGCCTTCTGCCAGCTCATCAGCGCCAGGCTGGCGACGAAGCGCTGCAGGTCCCAGGTGAAGTGGCCGATGTAGGCCTCGTCGAAGTCGTTGACGTCGAAGGCGAGCCTGCCGTCGGATCCCAGGTAGGTGCCGAAGTTCTCCACGTGCAGGTCCCCGTGGATCCAGATCGCGCCGCTGCGCTCGTCCACCCAGGGGTCCTCCTGGCGCGTGGCATCGGCGTAGAACAGGCAGGCCGACCCGCGGTAGAACGCGTGCGGGTCGGCCGCCATCTTGCGGTACTTGGCGCGGAAGGCCTTCGGCGAGGCCTCCATCAACGGCGCGAAGGCGTCCCGGAAGACATCGACGATCAGGTCGGTGCGCTCACTCATCGACCCAGCCTCGCACGTCCGGGCCGGGGCTCCTACTTCAGCTGCGCGGAGGTGAGTCCGAGGACGCGCCTGGCGACGATCAGCTGCTGGATCTGCTGGGTGCCCTCGAAGATGTCGAGGATCTTCGAGTCCCGTGCCCACTTCTCGAGCAGCTCCTGCTCGGAGTAGCCGAGGGTGCCCGCCAGCTCCACGCAGCGCAGGGTGACGTCGGTGCCCATCCGGCCGGCCTTCGCCTTGGCCATCGACGCCTCCAGCGAGTTCGGCTTGCGGTTGTCGGCCATCCAGGCCGCCTGCAGCATCAGCAGGTACGCCGCCTCCCAGTCCGACTCCAGCTGCAGGAAGGTCGCAGCGGCGGCCGACTGGGTCATCGCCGGAGCGTCGTAGTCGATCTCGACGCCGGCCTTCTGGAGGATCTCGCGGGTCAGGTCCAGCGCGGCCTTCGCGCACCCGACCGCCATCGACGCGACCAGCGGCCGGGTGTTGTCGAAGGTCGCCATCGCGCCGGCGAAGCCCTGCTTGGTGTCGATCTCCTCCGACCCGAGCAGGTTGGCGGCCGGCACTCGACAGTTCTCGAACCGGATCGTGGCGGTGTCGGAGGCCCGGATCCCGAGCTTGTGCTCCAGCCGCTCGACGGTCATGCCGGGCGTCCCCTTGGGCACCACGAAGGACTTGATCGCCGCACGTCCCAGGGACTTGTCCAGGGTCGCCCACACCACGACGGCGTCGGAGCGCTCCCCGGAGGTGACGAAGATCTTCTCGCCGTCGAGGAGGTACTCGTCACCGTCCTTGACCGCTGTGGTGGTGATGCTGGCGGAGTCCGAGCCGGTGCCGGGCTCGGTGATCGCCATCGACGCCCACATGCCCTTGAAGCGCTCGAGCTGCTCGTCGCTGGCCACCGACGCGATGGCCGAGTTGCCCAGGCCCTGCCGCGGCATGGACAGCAGGAGGCCGACGTCGCCCCAGCACATCTCCATGATGGAGAGCACCGACGCCAGGTTGGTGCCGTTGCGGTTGCCCTGCTGCTCGGCGTCGGCCTCCGACCGGCGGACGCCCGCGGCGCCGGCCCCGCCGGAGGCTCCCGAGTCGGAGAGCCCGTCGATCATCGCCGCGAGCATGTCCAGCTCCTTGGGGTAGGCATGCTCTGCGGCGTCGTACTTGCGGGAGATCGGTCGCAGCATGTTCATCGCGACCTGGTGGGCCTGCTCGACGAGCGGGCGGACCTTCTTCGGGGTTTCCAGGTTGATCATGTCGTCACCTCCACGGCTGAGCGCCAGCTCAGACGAGGACCGCTCCTTCCATCACACCGATCGCCCGCAGGTCGCGGTACCACCGCTCCACCGGGTGCTCCTTGACGAACCCGTGGCCGCCGAGCAGCTGCACGCCGTCCAGGCCGATCTGCATCCCCTTCTCGCTGCACAGGCGGCGGGCCAGCGCGACCTCGCGGTCGAACGGCTTGCCCTGCGCGGCGCGCGAGGCGGCCCGGTAGGTCACCAGGCGCATGCCCTGCAGCTCGATGGCGATGTTGGCCACCATGAACGCGACCGACTGGCGATGGGCGATCGGCTCGCCGAACGCCTCGCGCTCCTTCACGTAGGGCGTGACGTAGTCGAGGACCGCCTGCGCCGTACCGACGGCCAGGGCGCACCAGGCGAGGCGGGAGAGCCGCAGGCACTCGAGGTACGACGCCTCGTCGCCCAGCAGCGCGATCGCATCGACCTCGACGTCGTCGAGGATCAGCCTGTTCAGGCTCGCCGCGCGCACCCCCATCGACGGGTCCGCCTCGAGCGTGATCCCCGACGTCTTCGACTCCACGACGAAGAGCCGGGGCCTGCCGTCGAGCTCGGCACCGACCACGAAGAGCTCCGCGTCCGCGCCCCGGACGACCGCCGACTTGGTGCCGTTGAGCACGTAGCCGCTGCCCTTGCGGACGGCCGTGGCCGCCGGGTGGCGTGCGTCGAACAGCGGTGCCGGTTCGGCGAGGGCGAGCGCCGCGGCCGGCACGCCGGACTCCGCGGTGAAGGCGGGCAGGTAGGTCTGCTGCTGCTCCTCGGTGCCCCACAGCGACAACGCGGTGGCGACGGCCCCCGGGGCGAGCGCCGCGACCGCGAGCCCCATGTCGCCCTTCGCGAGCGCCTCGTGCACCAGCACCCCCGCCACCGCGGACCGTTCCGAGGCGATGCCGCCCAGCTCCTCGCCGACACCGAGCGTCGGCAGGCCGATCTCGAGGGTGGCCTTGAGCAGCTCGTCGGGCGCGGCGCAGGCCGCGTCGGCTTCGGCGGCTGCCGGGCGCACGACCTCCTCGGCGAGCTCGCTGACTACGTCGACGAGCATCTGCTCGTCCTCGGTCGGGGTCAGGTCGAAGAGCCCCCGCGCGTCGGCTGCCGGCACCCGCTGCCCGCTCGTGGCCCTGCCCGTGCGGGCGAAGGAGCGGCTGACCGTCGCCATGGTGCGGAAGCCGGCGTTGGTCACCCGGTAGACGGTCTGCTCGCTGGTCCTGCGGATGCCGAGGCGGTCGACGAGCTCGCTCTGGGCCAGCTTGTTGAGGGCGGCGACGGCCAGTCCGACCGGGTCACGCCGCTCGGTCCCGGCGAGCCCGTGCCGGCCTCCGGCCGCGAGCACGCTCTTCACGGAGTTCAGTGCCATGCATCTGACTGTAACTTCGAGTTACACACACTGCCACACCTGACCGGCGTGGCGCCGGTCACCTCTAGCCTTGGGGGCATGCCGCGCACGCCCGACACTCCGCTGCCCGTCTCCCCCGACTCCGTCGAGCTGCCGTCGGACGGCACGGTGCGCCCCATCACCCGCTGGGGCGAGGAGGTCATGCACCGGCAGGCGCGCCCGGTCACGGCGTACGACGACGACCTGCGCAGCCTCGTGGCCGACATGGTCGCCACCATGTACGCCGCCGACGGGGT
>DATDNR010000189.1:0-12334 GCA_036518175.1 Marmoricola sp. | reverse complement strand
CTTACGCCGGGCGATGCCGGCGTTGTTGGCCAGCACGGTGAGCCCGCCGCAGGCCTCGTCGGCGGCCGCCACGACCTCGCCGATCGCCGCGGTGTCGCGGACATCGAGCACCCGGCCGCCGGCCAGCCCGGCGTGCTCGGCGAGAGTGTCCAGGGCACGGTCCACGTCGGCCTCGGCGTGGCCGGTGACGAGGACCCGGCAGCCCTCCTCGAGGAACCGCTGCGCGGCGCCGAGCCCGATGCCGCTGGTGCCGCCGCTGATCAGCACGCCGCGGCCTGCCAGACCGCGCATCAGGCGCCCTCGGGCGCGTCCGGCCCGGGCTCGGGTGCGGACTCGTCACGCAGCCGCGGGTTCGTGTGGACCAGGGCGCCCATCCCGCCTCCTTCTGCTGCGCAGCTGCTGGTGGTCCGGCGGCTGCGGTCTGGCAGGGACGCTAGCACCGGCGAACACGGGGGGACGCTCAGCGCGGCGAGGCCGCCTCGGGCACCGAGCTGAGGTGGATGTAGTGGCCACCGGTGCGGGAGCCGGAGCGCAGCCCCGAGCCGGGCGTGCGCATGCTGATCCGGGTGCGGTCGGCGCGGAAGAGGTCGTGGGAGTACTCGAACGGCTTGCCGTCGGTGTCGAAGGAGGTCCGGGTGATCGACAGCAGCGCCGCGCCGGGGTCGACGGAGAGCAGGGTGGCCTCCTCGTCGGTGGCGTGCACGACCTCGATCATCTCCTCGGCGTCGGAGGGCACCGTGCCGAACTCCCGGTCGAGCAGCTCGTAGAGCGAGGCGCCCAGCGACATCTCCATCAGGCCGGGGAACCGTTCGGCCGGGAACCGCGCACGGTCCAGCGAGATCGGCTTGCCGTCGGCCAGCCGGATCCGGCGGATGTCCACGACCAGCGCCCCGGGGTCGAGCCGGAGCGCGATCGCGGTCTGCTCGTCGGCCGTGGTCATCGACGTGGAGAGCACCCGGGTGCCGGCGACGTACCCCTGCCGGGCGAGGTAGGCGGGGACGCCGACGAGGTTGGTCAGGTCGTGGTCGACCTTGGCGTGGCTGACGAAGGTGCCGCCGGCGCGGCCGGGGACGCGGTTGACCAGGCCGGCCTCCTCGAGGGCGGCGAAGACCTGGCGCAGCGTGGCGCGGCTGACGTTGTAGCGCTCGGCGAGCTCGCGTTCGCTGCCCAGCCGGGCGCCCGGCGCCAGCGCGCCGCTGCTGATCTCCGCGAGCAGGCGACGGCGGAGGTTCTCGGCCACTGACTGCTCAACCGCCATGTCGCTCCCTGAGAAAGCACGGATGCCACATTGGTCATACCACTTCTGGTCCACGGTAACCGCAGATCACCCGTACGGCGCTCACATCTCCTGCAGCGCCATCAGCGACTCCGGCAGCACCTGCCCACCGTCGACGACAAGGGTCTGACCAGTGATGTAGCCGGCCTCGTCGGAGGCGAAGAACAGCGCGGCGTTGCCGATGTCGTCGACCGAGCCGAGCCGGCCCATCGGCACGGTCGCGGCCATCTGGTCGAGGTAGTCCTGGCCGAGGTCGTCGAGGCCCTCGGTGCGCACGTTGCCGGGCAGCACCGCGTTGATGGTGATGCCCTTGGGCGCCAGCTCCATCGCCGCGGTGCGGGCGAAGCCGAGCTGGGCGGCCTTGCTGGCGCCGTAGTGCGACCAGCCGGGGTAGCCGGTCATCGGCCCGGTGATCGAGGAGGTCAGGATGATCCGGCCGTGCCCGGAGCGCTCCAGCGCCGGCAGGCAGGCCTGGACGGCGTAGACGGTGCCGAGGAAGTTGGTGCCGAGCACGCCGTGCAGGTCCTCGGGGGTGAGCTCGGCCAGGCGCGCGGAGGGGAAGACGCCGGCGTTGGCGCAGAGCACGTCGATGCCGCCGTGCCGCTCCTCGGCGGCGCGGGCCATCTCCTCGCACTGCGCCTTCTCGCTGACGTCGGCGCAGATCGCGGAGACCTCGCCGTCGAGGCCACGCAGCTCCTCGACGGTGGCCTCCAGCGCCGCCTTGTCGCGCCCGGTGATCAGCACCCGGGCGCCGTTGCGGGCGAAGACCGCGGCGATGCCGCGACCGATGCCCTTGCTGCCCCCGGTGACGACGACCGACCGTCCGGCCACTGATGTGAACATCGCAGAGTCCTCTCTCGTCTCAGACCACGCTGTGTCCGCCGGTCGCCAGGTAGCGACGGGCGAGCTCGCACGAACCGGCGGTGTAGCCGGGGCCGATCTCCTGGCACTCCCGCGAGTGGGAGTGGGAGCCCATCCAGGCGACCAGCAGCAGCCGGCGCAGCATCACGAAGGTGGCCAGCATGTCCACGTCCTCGTCGCTGGGCGAGCCGACGGTGCGGTAGCCGCGCAGCCAGGCCTCCTGCCACTTCGGCAGCCGCGGGTCGTGCTCGAGGAAGGAGACCGCGGTGCCGAAGTCGTACATGAACCACGAGAAGCCGCAGTCGTCGAAGTCGATCACGTTGACCCGGTCGCCGTCGACGAGCAGGTTGGCCAGCCGCAGGTCGGCATGCACCAGGCCGAAGCGATCGGGCGCGTCGCCGTACGACGAGAGCCGGTCGTGCACGAGGTCGGCCGCACGGCCCAGCAGCGAGCGCTCCTCCGCCCCGACCCCGATGCCGTCCTGCCAGCGGCCCCACCGCGGCTGGTCGCCCAGGGAGTGCTCCCAGTCCCAGGAGAAGCGGTGGAAGCCGGCCGGGCGCTGCCACGCACGGGCGTGCTCGTGCATCCGGGCGGTGATCGCGCCGAGCGTCTCGAAGCTGGCCAGGTCGAGCGCCACCTCGTCGGGCTCGATGCCCGGCACCACCTCGAAGAGCACGGCGTGCCGCTCGGTGCCGCGCGGCCGGCAGCTGACCACCCGCTCGCCGTCGGCGGTCGGGATCACCACCGGGGTGGAGACGTCGGTCTCCTTGCGCAGCGCGGTCAGCCAGTCGAGCTCGGCCTCGATCTCGACGGGCTCGTGGTAGCCCTCCCGGTGCACCCGCAGGATGCCGTTGCGGCCCGAGCCCGGGTCCTCGACGAGGTAGGTCGCGTTCTCGGAGAGGTTGATCATCCGGCAGGTGCGCTCGTCGGTGAAGCCGTACCGCTCGAGCGCGAGCTCGGCCACCTCCCCGTCGCCACGGCTGTCGTGCGTCACGGATGCTCCCGTCCCTCGACCGATTCCAGCACCTTGGTGATCCGGTCGCGCGCCAGGGTCACGTCCTCGATCCGGCCGCTGAGGTAGAGCCGGCCGGCCGCGCCGATGAACTGCACGTCGACCACGGTGATCCCCGGGGCGACCCGCTCGGCCTCGTTGGCCGCGACCGCGGCGAACAGCGCCGGCGTCATCTCGTAGACCAGCAGAGCCTGCCCCGGCATGATCATCGATCCGGAGCGGTTGCGGTTGAGGATCACCGCGTGCTGGTCGGTGATCTCCTCGATGATGTCGTGGTAGAGCACCCGCGGGCGCAGCTGGTCGCTGGCCGAGGTGCCGGTGCCGTCGAGGATGGCCTGCCCGGCCCGCTTGACGTCGTCGAGCGCGTGCCCGTGCACCTCGAGCACGCCGAACTGCCGCTCGACGTACAGGATGCCGGGCTCGACCGTCGGCACCGAGCGCAGCGCCAGGTCGGTGACCCGCTCGATCGCCAGGGCCGGGGCGACCTCGATGATCAGCGCGTGGTCGCCGACGAACGGCGGGTAGCCGCGGGCGCGCGTCGGGGTGCCCAGGTAGGCCGCGAACTGCTGTTGCAGGTCCTCGACCAGCAGGTAGACCCGGAGCTCGGCCGGGGTGAGGCTGGCAGTGGGGGCCATCGCGGCCACCTCCTCGCGGACGGGGTCGGGGCTACTGCTGCGCGGCGACGTCGAAGTGCGAGCCGAGCTCGGGGTGCGGCCGCGGGATCACGTGCACGCTGACGAGCTCGCCGACCTGCGAGGCGGTCTCCGCGCCGGCCTCGGTGGCGGCCTTCACCGCACCGACCTCGCCGCTGATGATCACGGACACGAGGCCGTCGCCGACCTCCTGGCGGTCGGTGATGTTGACGTTGGCGGCCTTGACCATGGCGTCGGCGGCGGCCAGTGCCGCGACGAAGCCCTTGGTCTCGATCATGCCGATGGCGCTGCTGGGCATCTCTTCTCCTAGGTGGTGATGGGGGTGGTGCTGGGGGTGGTGCTCGGGGTGGGCGTGGTCCTGGTCGGCTCGTCGATCGAGCCGATGATCAGCGCGTCGACCGGCGGGGTGGCGCCGGGGAACCAGGCCGCGGCGACCGAGCCCTGCGAGACCAGGACGCGCTCGCCGACGCCGCTGCCGAGGACGTCGAAGGCGACCATCCGGCTCTCGGTGTCCTCGACCTCGACCTCGAGGAAGGCGCCCGGTGGCAGGCCCTCGATGCGCTTGGTCGACCAGACGTTGCCGGTCACGACTGCTCGTATCATCAGTGCTCCTTCTCGATGGCCACGCCCAGCGCGCGGGCCCGCTCCCGCGCCAGCGGGGTCAGCACCGCCGCGCGGCCGAGGACCAGCCGCTGCTGGGACTCCGCGATCGCCTTGATGTGCCGCTCGGTGACCGCGCCCTTCTCGATCCGGCACGCCGACGCCGGCGCACGGCCCGGGACACCGGCTGACGTTCCGGAGGCGGGTGCGGCCAGCCGGAAGCTGTGCCGGCCGGCGCGGACGTCCTGGCGGTTCTTCGGGTTCTCGAACAGCGCCAGCAGGTGCCGGACGAAGGCGTCGAGGTCGGCGTCGCTGTCGAGCCGCACGGTCTCGGTGCGGTGCCGGCCCGTGCCGTTGACCGGGGAGACCGCCGGCGCGACGACGGGCGCAGCGGCCGGCGAGGGGGCCGGGGGAGCGGCGCCGGGCAGCGACGTCCCCACCATCTCGGTGACGACGTCGCGCACCATCGCGGCCACCAGGTCGCGAAGTCCGTCCGCAGGGGCCTGGGTCACGAGCGGCTCCTGAGCGCTTCCTCGGCCGCGTCGGAGGCCTGCCGCACGTCGGCCTCCTTGCCGGCGAGGTAGACCCGCCCGGTGGCGCCGATCATCCGGTAGTCGACCACCTTGACGTCGGCGGCCTTCTCCGCCTCGTTGGTGGCCAGGATCGCGTACGACGCCGGCTGCACCTCGAGCACGAACAGCGACTCGCCCGGCAGCGCCATCGACCCGATCTTGTTGCGGTTGATCAGGAAGGCGTGCTGGTGGTCGATGCTGGTGATCAGC
Source organism: Marmoricola sp. (assembly GCA_036518175.1). Classification (GTDB taxonomy): domain Bacteria; phylum Actinomycetota; class Actinomycetes; order Propionibacteriales; family Nocardioidaceae; genus Marmoricola. The sequence continues at coordinate 7,150 of DATDNR010000189.1, read as the reverse complement.
TTGCTGGCCAGGATGGTCGGCCGCACCGCGTCGGCCTCGGTGGCGCCCAGGTCGTCGAGCACCGCCTCGGCCGCCGCCTTGACCGCGCCGGTCTCGCCGTGGAACTCCAGGTAGCCGAACTGCCGCTCGACCACCAGGATGCCGGCCTGCACCTCGGCGTGCTTGAGCGCGGCGTCGGTGAGCGGCTCGATGTCGAGGCCGGGGGCGATCTCGATGATCTGCGCGGCCATGTCGGCGCGCGGCAGCGAGCCGCGGATCCAGGTGCCGAGGTAGCACATCGTCTGCGGCTGCAGCCGGTCGATGAAGATGCACGAGCGCAGTTCAGCCATGCTGTCCGTCCTTGATGAGGTGGGCGAGCTCCTCGACGACCAGCCGCCGGATCTCGGCGCGGAAGCGCTCGTCGTCACCGTGCCCGTTGCCGTTGAGGGCGCCGTTGCCGTTGCTGAGCACCTGGGAGGTGACCAGGTCGGCCACGCCGGGGGCGGGCAGCGTGGACGTGCCGCCGTCGTTCGAGGCCCGCGGGTACGGCGGCACCGGGCCGGCGTGCTGCTGCCACGGGGTCAGCCCGGCGAACTCGGCCATCGGCACCGTCGGGTCGGTGTTGTAGGCGATCCGGGTCCAGTTGACCAGGTGCCGCGGCTCGAGGTTCTCCCCGAGCGAGCTGCGGCCGACGAACCCGGTGCCGACGGTCATCGTCGGGGCCAGGTTGGTGTCCAGCCCGGAGCTGCCGGTGGAGTTGCCGACGTTGACCGAGACCCGCAGCACCGGCACCCGGCCGGCGTACTCCATCACCGTGGCCGGGTCGGTGGAGTGGATCGCGGCGGAGTGCCCCGACCCGGCGATCCGCACGATCGACCGGGCGGTCTCGATGCCGCGCCGGGCGTTCGGCACGCGGATCACGCCGAGCACCGGGGAGAGCTTCTCGTGGGTGAGCGGCTCCTCGGGCACGGCCACCTCGAAGGGCGCCACCAGCACCCGGGTGCGCGGGCCGACCCGCAGCCCGGCCTGCTGGGCGATCCAGGAGGCGTCCTTGCCGACCACCTCGGTGTTGAGCTGGCCGTAGGGGAACATGTAGTCGCTGAGCCGCTCGGCGGCCGGCCGGTCGAGCACCGCGGCGCCGTTGCGCTCCATCTCGCGCAGCAGCCGGTCGGCGACGGCCTCCTCCACGACCAGCACCGACTCGTTGGTGCACAGCACCGAGTTGTCGAAGGCCTTGCTGTCGACCAGCAGCTTCGCGGCCTGCTTGACGTCCGCGGTCGCGTCGACCAGCACCGGCACGTTGCCCGGGCCGACGCCGATCGCTGGGTTGCCGGAGCTGTAGGCGGCCCGGACGACCGGCGTACCCCCGGTGGCCAGGATGACGTTGGTGCGGGCATCGCCCATCAGCGCGTCGATCAGCGGGATCGACGGCTCGGCCACGCACTGCACGACGCCGTCCGGGGCTCCGGCGGCCACCGCCGCCTCGGCGAGGGTCTGCGCGGCGGCGTGGCAGCACTCCCTGGCCATCGGGTGCGGGCTGATCAGCACCGCGTTGCGGGTCATCAGGCCCAGCAGCACCTTGAAGTAGACGGTGGCGACCGGGTTCGTCGACGGGGTCAGCGCCAGCACCACCCCGGCCGGGCGGGGCACCTCGACGATCTTGCGGGCGGCGTCGATGCGCGGGGTGACGAAGTCCTGGTCGCGGTAGGTCTCCACGATGCCGCGCGAGCAGGCCTCGTTCTTGATCACCTTGTGCTCGACCACGCCGAAGCCGGTCTCCTTGACCGCCCACTCGGCGTAGTGCCGGGCGTGGGCGAAGCCGGCGTCGGCGACCGCGGTGACGATCCGCTGCACCTCCTGGTGGCTGTACGTCGCGAACGCGCGCGCCGCCCAGCCGGCCCGCTCCAGCATGTGCCCGGCCTCGGCCACCTGCGGGTCGACCAGCGGGCCCAGGTCCTGGCCCGGCATCTGCCTGGTGATCTGCGCGGTCATGCCCTGACCCACCGTCCTTCCGGCCGCCCGTTCAGGTGCCCGTTCGCGCTGCCGCGGCCGGCGCGCGCGCCGTCGCGTCCGACCCCGGAAGTCACACGGGCCGCGGCGCGGGCGATGCCGAGCGCGGTGCGGTCGAGCAGCTCCTCGCACAGCGCCGGGGTCATCAGGATCCCGGGCTTGTACTGCAGCACCCGCGGGTCGAGGGTGGAGAAGATCGCCCAGACGCCGAGCTCGTAGAGCTCGCGCATCACGTACTTCGCGCCCTCGGGGTGGTTGAACTCCAGCCCGAGCACCACGCCGTTCTGCCGGATGCCGGTGAACCAGTCGGGGTGGTCGGCCTGCACCTCGCGCAGCCCCGCGCTGACGGTGTCGGCGATGTAGTGCACCATCGAGCGCACCGCCGGGCGCCGGGTGATCTCCAGCGTCTTCAGCGCCGCGACGCAGCCGAGCTCGGCGCCGCCGAAGGTGGAGATGTGCCCGAAGCCGTCCTCGCGCAGCCAGGCGCCGGCGCGCTCGCTGAGCAGCACCGCCGCGATCGGGTAGATCCCGCCGGAGAGGCCCTTGCCGGTGACCAGGATGTCGGGCTCGATGCCGTGCTTGGTGATGCCCCACAGCTCGCCGGTGCGCATCAGCCCGGTCTGCACCTCGTCGGCGATGTAGAGCGCGTCGTACTTCTCGCACAGCCGCTTGACCGCCTCGAGGTAGCCGGGCTCGGGCAGCGGGAAGCCGTAGGTGGCCGGGATCGTCTCCATGATCACCGCGTCCACGTCGCGGCCGGACAGCGCCTGCTCCATCGCCGCGAGGTCGTTGAACGGCACCTGCGGGAACTCCTCGGGCCGGTCGGCGAGGAACATCTTGGAGAAGCGGTCGTCGCCGGTGGCCACCGCCAGCCCGGTGTGGCCGTGGTAGGCCTTGATGATCGAGACGATCTTGCGCTTCTTGGTCGCGTGCCGGGCCGACTTCAGCGCGATGTCGATCGCCTCCCCGCCGCCGGAGGCGTAGGCGACCTTGGTCAGCGTCGCCGGCGCGCTGGTCACCAGCGCCTCGGCCAGCGCGGTGCGGGCCAGGGAGGGGAAGTGGTGGTTGCCGATGTCGAAGCGGGTCATCGCCTGGTTGACCGCGGCCATCACCTCGGGGTTGCGGTGCCCGAGGTTGTAGGTGCCGCCGTTGAGGTGTACGTCGATGAGCCGGCGGCCGTTCATGTCCCACAGCAGGTAGCCGTCGCGCCGGTCGATGACCAGGTCGACCCCGGAGTCGGACCAGAACTGGGTCTTGTCGGGGTTCCAGTACTCCTTCGACCGCTCGAGCATGTCGGCCTTCGAGTCGAAGGAGAACGCGTCGTAGTCGGGCATCGGATCCGCCTGTCGCGCCGGAAGCTGGGAGGACTGCCGCACATCCAACATTGGTCTGACCGATTGTGTCAATGGGTCAATCTCGTAAGAAATTGAGCGGACCAAAACTCTTGATTCGGTTGGACACCCGATGCAAGTATCCCGGGCCATCGGTGTGGTCTCCGCCACAGTTCGCGGAGGCCCTCCTCTTTCGCAGCCGCCCCGGAAGGTGGAGCCCAGATGGCCACAGAAGACATCGCCAGCGCTGGCACGCAGGCCCCGGCCGCTCGGTCGGAGGTCCAGCGCCTCAAACCGAACGCCGTGGGCATCTTCGGTGTCATGTTCATGGCGGTCGCCACCGCCGCACCGATCACCGCGATGGTCGGCAACGTGCCGATCGCGGTCGGCTTCGGCAACGGCGCCAACGCCCCGGCGGGCTACCTGGTGGCCACCATCGTGCTGAGCCTGTTCTCGCTCGGCTACTCCGCGATGGCCCGGCACATCACCGCCACCGGCGCCTTCTACGGCTACATCTCCCACGGCCTGGGCCGCATCGTCGGCATGGGCGCCGGCGCGCTGACCACGCTGGCCTACGTCGTCTTCGAGGCCTCGCTGGTGGGCATCTTCTCCTTCTTCGCCCACAACTTCTTCTCCGCCCACCTCGGGCTGGACATCTCCTGGATCTGGTTCGCGGTGCTGATGCTCGCGATCAACTGCGTGCTGACCTACTTCGACATCAACCTGACCGCGAAGGTGCTCGGCGTCTTCCTGATGACCGAGATCTTCATGCTCTCGCTGATGGCGATCTCGGTGCTGGTCAGCGGCGGCGGCCCGGAGGGCTGGTCGTGGGGCTCGCTGAACCCGATCAACGCCTTCGCCAACCTCAGCGCCACCGTGGCCGACCCGGCGCACGCCGGCAAGACCATCGCGGTGGCCGGCTCGGCCGGCATCGGGCTGTTCTTCGCCTTCTGGTCCTGGGTCGGCTTCGAGTCCACCGCGATGTACGGCGAGGAGTCGCGCAACCCGAAGAAGATCATCCCCAAGGCGCTGATGATCACCGTGATCGGCATCGGTTTGTTCTACGTCTTCGTCTCCTGGGCCGCGATCGTCGGCACCGGACCCGACCACGCGGTCGCGCTGGCGCAGAACGGCGACACCGCCGGCAACATCTTCTTCGGACCGGTGCAGGCCCACCTCGGCAACTGGGCGGTGACGATGTTCGAGTTCCTGCTGATGACCGGCTCCTACGCCTGCGGCATGGCCTTCCACAACTGCGCCGCGCGCTACATCTACGCGATCGGCCGGGAGGACCTGGTGCCCGGCTTCGGCCGCACCCTGGGCGCCACCCACAAGGTGCACGGCTCGCCGTGGATCGCCGGCTTCGTGCAGACCGCGATCGCCACCGTGATCGTGTTCTGGTTCTTCTTCACCGGCCGCGACCCCTACGGCCAGCTCTACGCGCTGATGGCGATCCTGGGTACGACGGCCATCCTGATCGTGCAGGCCCTCACCGCGTTCGCGGCGATCAGCTACTTCCACTACCACAAGCACCACCCGGAGACCGCGAACTGGTTCCGCACCTTCCTGGCCCCGCTCATCGGCGGCATCGGGATGCTCTACGTGATCTGGCTGCTGATCGAGAACGCCAGCTTCGCGGCCGGCACGGCGGCGAGCGACATCGTCTTCAAGCTCTCGCCGTGGGTGGTGGGCGTCGCCGGCGTCGGCGGCGTGGTCTTCGCGCTGGTCACGAAGTACACCAACCCCGAGCGCTACGACGTGATCGGCCGCGTGGTGCTCGACGACAGCCATGAGCGGGACTGACGCCTTGGCGACGTACGACCCGGACCCGGAGGCCGACCCGGCCTCACTGGTCTACGTCTTCGGGGGCCGGCCGGCGGTGCTGTCGCTGGCCCCCGGAGAGGTGCTCTCGACCTGGACGCGGGACTGCTTCGCCGGGCAGGTGCGCTCCACCAAGGACCTGCCCTCGCAGGTCTGCGACCCGCGCTACCTCAACCCGCAGACCGGCCCCTTCCACATCGAGGGCGCCGAGCCCGGCGACACCGTCGCGGTGCATTTCTTGAGCATCGAGCCGCGGCTGGGCTGGGGGGTCAGCTCGACGGTGCCGTTCTTCGGGGCGCTCACCGCGAGCGCGGACACCGCGCTGCTGCACGACGCGCTGCCGGAGCGCACCTGGTTCTACGAGCTCGACACCGTCGAGCGGCGGGTGCACTACTGCGCCCTCGACAGCGACCTGCAGCTGTCGCTGCCGATGGACCCGATGCACGGCACCGTCGGGGTGGCGCCGCCGCTGGGGGAGGTGCGCTCCTCGCTCACCCCCGGGCGGTGGGGCGGCAACATGGACACCCCGGAGATGCGGGTGGGCGCGACCTGCTACCTCGGCGTCAACGTCGACGGCGCGCTGCTCAGCTTCGGCGACGGCCACGCCCGCCAGGCCGAGGGCGAGACCTGCGGCGTCGCGGTCGAGTGCGCGATGGACTCCTCGATCGCCGTCGACCTGGTCAAGGGCGACTACACCGCCTGGCCGCGGATCGAGGACGACACCTTCCTGATGACCACCGGCTCGGCCAAGCCGCTGGAGGACGCCTTCCGCATCGCCCACACCGAGATGGTCCGCTGGCTGGCCGGCCTGCTCGAGCTGAGCACGATGGACGCCTACCAGCTGGTCTCCCAGCTGGCGCTGACCCCGGTCGCCAACGTCTGCGACACCGTCTACACCGTGGTCTGCAAGATCCCCAAGGCCGTGCTCGGCAACCCGCAGCCGTACGGCGGCCTGCACGACCGCCTGCGCCGGACGCCCGGGACCGGGTCGTCCGCGCTTAGTTGAGCGCCTGGCCTCTTCCTACCCGGCGAAGTGCAGCGCGGCGAAGACCAGCGCCGCGGCCACCAGCATGAAGGGCAGGATCCACCAGTCGACCGTCCGGTCGTCGGGCTTCACGTTTCGTCTCACGGGCGACAGCGTAGGAAGTCGGGAGTCGTCCGGGGCCGTATGCCGTCAAGTGCGACTCAGCGGTCTATGCCAGCCCCACGAGCGCGGCTCGTCCGCTGGGCCTTGATGGCCTTGGGCAGGTGGGAGGCGGTAGCCCTCCAGCGCCAGACGTGGGCGCGCAGGAGGCCCCACGCCCCCGCGGGCGCCTGCGGATACTGGTCGCGGAGCTCCGCCTCGCTGAGGAACACAGCACGCTTCAGGAGGCCGAGCCGTTCGCGCCACGGCGCGTGCCGCAGCGCGTCGACCCAGCCGATGCCGCGGATCTGCTCCGAGGTGGTGAGCAGCGACCACGCCGCCAGGTGGTCAGCACCCGTCGCGCCGGCGCCGAACTGCGGTGCGCCGACTGCATCAAGGAAGGTGCGAAGAGTGTCGGCGGATCCGGTCTCCGCCGCCAGGGTCGCCAGGTCGTGCAGGTCAGCCGGGCTGAACCGGCCACGCACCGACTCGATCAGGAACTCCATGTCGCCGTGCTTCTGCACAGGAGCCCTCGCCGCGTGCAGCGCGGCGATAAGAGTGTCCCCAGCGAGGTCGCAGACCGCGACTTCGCGGCCGGCCACCAGGTGGCCGCGTCGGCGGCGCCAGAGCGCCTCGAACGCGGCCGCGTCGTCTGCGAAGAACCCGGGGAAGTGGTGGTGCAGGTCGATCTCGCACGGCCATCCCTCATGCGCAAGGGCGACGGAGTGGAAGGGAAGCACGTGCGGCGACGTGTCCGGCACTCGTTTGTGCCATCCGAGCTCTGCGAGCGCGGATCGCACGATCTCGAAGTCGTCGGGATGCGCGAGGGCGTCCGTGTCGACCGACGCCCGCTCCGGGCGCAGACCCAGTTCGACCTGGCGCGGGC
>DATDNR010000188.1:0-46461 GCA_036518175.1 Marmoricola sp. | reverse complement strand
GGGTGTCCGGGTTCGCCGACGACATCACGCTGCTGGCGGCGCAGCGACGGCCGCCGCCACCGGCACTGCACGTCGAATTCCCGGCAACCGTCGACAGCCTCCGGCCCGCGCTCGCGGCGCTGATGCAGTGGCTGGAGCAGCAGCGCGTCGGGTCCAACGACCTGATGGCCCTCGCGCACGCCGTGGGGGAGCTGGTGTCCAACGTCATCGACCACGCCTACCACCTCGTCGAGGGCGCGGCCGAGGAGATCTTCACCCTCAGGGCTGTGCTGACCGGGGCCGGCGACGCGGAGGTGGAGGTCGCCGACGGCGGTGCATGGCGCGAACCCGAGCGACCGGCCGATCGGGGACGCGGTCTGGCGATGGCGAGCGGGCTGGTCGACCACCTCGAGCTCGACCGCCGCCGGGAGGGGACGACCGCTCGGGCGATCCACCGCCTTCACCGGCCCGTCGAGCTGTTCACCGACACCCACGGCGGTCCTGCCAGTGGCCGACCGCCGCCGGGAGAGCTGACCCATCGGCTGGAGGGCAACGTCCTGGCGGTGTCGGGCCCGGTGGACCAGCTGAGCGTCGACGCCTTCCGCAGCGTCCTCCGCCGGGCATCGGTCGGTGGTTCCGTGCCCGTGGTGGTCGATCTGGGCGGGGTCACCCGGCTCGCCAGCGCCGGCGTGCAGGCACTGCTGGAGGCGCTCGACGAGGGCCCGGGCGCCGGCACTGCGAACCCCGACCCGGCCCTGCGCCTCCTCGCGCCGGTCGGCAGCCCCGCCCAGCACGTGCTCGAGGTGGTCGGGCTCCGCTATGACGCTGCTGGGCCGGCCCCCGGGGACATGTCCTGAGCGACGGCGACCAGCACCGTCGCGCCGATGTCCGGCCGACGGGCAAGGCGTGCGCCGAGTCCTCGACTCACCAGCTCGGCGGTGGCGGAGTCGACCTGGTCCTCGCCGACCTCGAAGAGCAGCACCCCGGCAGGTGCCAGCCAGTCGGGCGCCGCGCCGATGACCCGCCGCAGCACGTCCAGGCCATCGACTCCGCCGTCCAGCGCCGTCCGCGGTTCATGGTCACGAGCTTCCGGCGGCATCGCCCCGATCGCCCCCGACGGCACGTACGGCGCATGGCACGCCAGCACCTGCACGCGGTGTCGCAGCCGGGCCGGCAGCGCCGCGAACAGGTCGCCCTGATGCACCTGCCCGCCCGGCAGGTTGCGGCGGGCGCAGCGCACCGCGACAGCATCCAGATCGGTGGCGTGCAGCTCGATGCCGGGCACCAGCGCAGCCAGTGCGGCGCCGATCGCCCCGCTGCCGCAGCACAGGTCGACGACGACCGAGCCGGGCCCGCACGACCGGGCCGCCTCCTGCACGAGGAGGGCGGTGCGCTGCCGGGGGACGAAGACGCCCGGCTCGACCGCGATGCGCAGCCCGCAGAACTCCGTCCAGCCCAGCAGCTGCTCGAGGGGTACGCCGCTCACCCGCGCGCCCAGCAGCGTCTCGAGCTCCTCGGGTGAGGAGGCCGCCTGCACCAGAAGCGCTGCCTCGTCCTCGGCGAAGACGCAGCCTGCAGCCCGGAGACGGGCGACCAGCCGGGGGACCGGCGAATCCGCTGCGCTCATCGGACGCAGCCTAGACCGGCGACGGGTACTCTGCACCGATGCCCACGCCCGGTCGACGCAAGGCCTACTTCTGGCTGATGGGGACCTGCCTGGTCCTCATCCTGCTGGCGTGGAACGTGGTCCGCCTGTGGTCGACGACCGCGGCGGTGGCGATGAGCGTGGTGGCGGCGCTGCTCCCGCCGGCCGCCGTGATCGTGGGCAACTGGGGGGAGACACGGGGGCCCGACGACCACGACTGAGCGCTCGCGTCAGCGGCCTTCGGCGTGGGCGGCGTCGCGGATCTCGCCGACGAGCTCCTCCAGCACGTCCTCCAGCGTCGCCACCCCGACGACCCGACCGGCGTCGTCCACGACCTGCGCCATGTGCGCGCCCTTCTCCTGCAGCACCTGCAGGGCGGCGGTGAGCGAGTCGGCGGCGCGCACCGTCGCGAACGGGCGGATCCACTTCTCCTCGACCACCCGTGCGCGCCCGTGCGGGTCGGCCTGGAGGACGTCCTTGATGTGCAGGTAGCCGACCAGGTCGCCGTCCTCGCCGACCACCGGGAACCGGGAGTAGCCGGTCTGCGCACAGGCCTCCTCCACCTCGGTGGCCCGCGCCCCCCGGGGCACCGTCTCGAGGCGGTCGAGGGGGAGCAGCACGTCGGCGACCGTCCGGGCGGTGAAGCCGAGCGCTCCGGACAGCCGTTCGTACTCACCCTCCTCCAGCAGCCCCACCTGGCGGGACTCGTCGACCATCGCCTCGACCTCCTCGAGGGTGAAGGTCGAGGCCAGCTCGCTGCGCGGCTCGACGTGGAGCATCCGAACGACCGTGTCCGCCGCCGCGTTCAGCGCGATCGCGAACGGCTTCACCACGGTGGTCAGCCCCAGCATCGGCGGGCCGAGCAGCAGCGCGGCGCGCTCCGGGCCGGCGAGCGAGACGTTCTTCGGGACCATCTCGCCGAACACCACATGCAGGTAGGAGACGATGGCGAGCGCGATCGCCAGCGCCACCGGATGCTCCCAGCTCGGCGGCAGCTTGCCGCCCCCGAAGGCCGGCTCCAGCAGGTGCACGATGGCGGGCTCCGCCACGGCGCCCAGACCGACCGAGCAGAGCGTCACGCCCAGCTGCACGGCGGCGATGACGTGGGAGAGGTCCTCCATCGCGCGCAGGGTGCTGCGTGCCATCCGCGACCCGGCGGCCGCCCGGGGCTCGACCCGGGTCCGCCGGGCGGAGACCAGGGCGAACTCCGAGGCGACGAAGTAGGCGTTGCCGATCAGCAGCAGGACGCCGACCAGCAGGGCGGTCGAGGTGCTCACCGGGCGCCTCCCGCCGGTCCGTGCAGCGGATCGGGCGACAGCGGCACCCTGCGCAGGGAGATGCGGTCGACGCGGAGCCCGTCCATCCACTCGACCCGCATCTCGACCGCTTCGCGCACCAGCTCCTCGTCGGGCTCCTCGGGGAGCGCCACCGGCAGCGGCACCAGCACCGAGTCGCCGCGCCCGGGGATCCGGCCCAGCCAGCGCACGAGCAGGCCGCCGACGGTGTCGTAGGACTCGTGCTCGGGCAGGTCGAGCCCGGTGGCCTCCCGCACCTCGTCCGGCCGCAGCAGGCCCGAGACCAGCCAGGACCCGTCGAAGCGCCGCCGCACCCGGGAGCCGTAGCGGTCGTGCTCGTCGGAGATCTCCCCGACGATCTCCTCGACGACGTCCTCCAGGGTGACGATGCCGGCGGTGCCGCCGTACTCGTCGGAGACGATGGCCAGCTGGAAGCCCTCACCGCGCAGCAGCGACAGCAGGGGGTCGAGTCGCAGCGACTCCGGCACGACCGTGGCGGGCACCATGATCTCGCGCGCGCGGGTCGAGCCGCGCTCGGCCCGGGGCACCGCGACGGCCTGCTTGACGTGCACCGACCCGACGATGTTGTCGCTGCTGCCCTTGGTGACCGGGAACTTCGAGAACCCGGTCTCGCTGGAGAGCCGGATGATCTCCGAGACCGGGTCGTCGGTCTCGACGCTGGCCATCTGCACCCGCGGGGTCATGATCTCCCCGGCGGTTCGGGGCCCGAACGCCACCGACCGCTGCACCAGGTGGGCCGTCTCGGTGTCGAGCGTGCCCTCGGATGCCGACCTGGTCGCCAGCGAGGCGAGCTCGTCCGACGACCGGGCCGAGCGCAGCTCCTCCTGCGGCTCCAGGCCGACGGCCCGGACGATCGCGTTGGCCGACCCGTTGAGCAGGCGGATCGGGCCGAGCATCACGGTGGTGAAGGCGCGCATGAAGCCCTGGGTCGCCCGGGCGGTGCGCATCGGCACCGCGATCGCGAGCTTCTTCGGCACCAGCTCGCCGAAGAGCATGGTGGCGATCGTCGCCAGCACGAGGCCGATCGCGACCGAGACACCCTCGACCGCGCCGTCCGGCACGCCAACGGCACGCAACGGCCCGGAGAGGAGCTGCGAGATGGCCGGCTCGGCGAGGAAGCCGATCACCAGGTTGGTCAGGGTGATGCCGATCTGGGCCCCCGAGAGCTGGGTGGAGAGCGTGCGCAGCGCCGACCGCACCCCCACGGCTCGACGGTCGCCCTGACCGGCGGCACGCTCCACGCTGGAGCGGTCGACGGCGACGAAGGAGTACTCCGCGGCGCCGAAGACCCCGCAGGCGAGCACGAGCACCGCCGAGACACCCAGCAGCACCCATTCCATGGACCCATTGTTGCGGGTCGGGCCCGCCCTTCGGCGAGTGCATCTGCACGGGAACCGTGAGATGGTCGGAGCACGTTGTTCCGGCAAAGGGGACTTCGCGCCACACGACCACTGCGTGGCTCGGTCCAGAGAGCGGGTGAGACCGGATGTTGCGCATCTCCGGCACCGGTGCGACCCACGCGGGCCTCGTGCGTGAGCACAACGAGGACGCTGGGTTCGTCGGGCCCTCCTGCATGCTCGTGGCGGACGGTGTCGGAGGCGGCGCGGCCGGCGAGGTGGCCGCGGCGACCACGGCGTACGTCGTCTCCGCCACCGCTCTGGCACGCCGGGACGACGATCCTGCGGCCGTGCTCACCGACGCCGTCGCGCTCGCCCAGCAGCAGGTGGCCGCGGGGGTGCGCAGCCGGCCCGAGCGGGAGGGCATGGCCACCACGCTCACCGCGCTGGTGACCGACGGCACCCGCTGGGCGCTGGCGCACCTCGGAGACTCCCGGGGCTACGTCTTCCGTGACGGCCAGCTGGTCCGGGTCACCCGCGACCACACCTACGTCCAGGACCTCGTCGACGCCGGCCGGCTGGCCGAGGACGACGTGCGTCGTCATCCGTGGCGCAACGTGGTGCTGCGCAGCGTGAACGGCACCGACAGCCCCCCGGACGTCGTCCCGCTCGACCTCCAGGTCGGGGACCGCGTGCTGCTGGCCAGTGACGGGCTGACCGACCTGGTCAGCGAGGCCCGGATCGCCGACGTGCTGGCCCGCAAGTCCGACGACGAGGCCGTGCAGGCGCTGATCGCCGCCGCGCTCGGCGCCGGGGGCAACGACAACGTCACCTGCCTGCTGGCCACGGTCGTCGAGGGCCCACGGCTGGTCGGTGACGGCCGGATGCTGGGCGCGGGAGCGGACCTCGACAACGTGGTGGACCCCGCAGCGGTGCGGATGCCGGGCACCACCGGGCAGACCGCCTGAGCGCGAATCTCGGCGTTTTGTTGGCGCGGAGCCCGCCAATACGTCACAATGGGATCACAAGTTCACATCTGTCACGGCACCTGCTGGTGCTCCATGGTCGAGACCGCTGGGGAAGGCGTACCTCGACGCCGGAGCTCAAGGAGGTTGTCATGACTCGCACCGCGACCCGTGGCGTGCTCTACGTCCACTCGGCGCCGTCCGCGCTGTGCCCGCACGTCGAGTGGGCCGCCGGCGGCGTCCTTGCCGTCCCCGTGAACCTCGAGTGGACCCCCCAGCCCGCCCAGCAGGGGACCTACCGGGCGGAGTACTCCTGGGTCGGCGAGGCCGGCACCGCCGCGGCGATCACCTCGGCGCTGCGCGGCTGGAACCACCTCCGCTTCGAGGTCACCGAGGAGCCGACCGCCGCCACCGAGGGCGCCCGCTTCTCCTACACCCCCGACCTGGGTGTCTTCCACGCCGTCACCGGGGTCCACGGCGACATCATGATCCCGGAGGACCGGCTCAAGGCCGCCGTGGTCAGGGCTGCCCTGGGCGATGCCTCGCTGCCCGTCGAGATCGACAAGCTGCTCGGCAAGCCCTGGGACGACGAGCTGGAGACCTTCCGGCACGCCGGTGAGGGCGCGCCGGTGCGCTGGCTGCACCAGGTCGTCTGACCCGTCGTCCGGTCGGGCCCTGCGGCCCGACCGGTCCGGTTACAGCGGGATGTTGCCGTGCGCGCCGCGCTGCACCAGTCCGGCCCCGGCGATGGCCCGGGCAATCGCGGTCCGGGTGCGTGAGGGCTCCACGACCTCGTCGACCACCCCGATCTCGACCGCCTTGTCGATGCCACCGGCGATCCGGGCGTGCTCGTCGGCCAGCTCGAGCTCGACCTGCCCGCGGATCTCCGGAGCCACCTCGGCGAGCTTGCGACGGTGCAGGATCCGCACCGCGGCCACCGCGCCCATCACCGCGACCTCGGCGCCCGGCCACGCGAAGACCTTCGTGGCGCCGAGCGCCCGGGAGTTCATCGCGATGTAGGCGCCGCCGTAGGTCTTGCGGGTCACCACGGTGACCCGCGGCACCACGCACTCGGCGAAGGCGTGCAACAGCTTCGCTCCGCGGCGTACGACGCCGTCCCACTCCTGGCCGACGCCCGGCAGGTAGCCGGGCACGTCGACCAGCACGATCAGCGGGATGCCGAACGCGTCGCACATCCGCACGAACCGGGAGGCCTTCTCCGCCGACAGCGAGTCGAGGCAGCCTCCCAGCCGGAGCGGGTTGTTGGCCACGACGCCGACGGTGCGGCCACCGAAGCGGCCGAGGGCGGTCACGATGTTCGGCGCCCACTTGGCGTGCAGCTCCTGCACGGTGTCCTCGTCGAGGACCGACTCCACCAGCGGGTGCACGTCGTAGGCCCTCTTGTTGGAGTCCGGCAGCAGCGAGGACAGGTCGCGGTCGGCGATCTCGTCGACGGCCAGGGTGCCCTGGGAGCCCAGCAGCGAGGCGATGCCCCGGGCGCGCTGGAGGGCGTCCGCCTCGCTCTCGGCGAGCACGTGCACCACGCCCGACCGACGGCCGTGCGGCTCGGGGCCGCCCAGGCGGAGCATGTCGACGTCCTCACCGGTGACCGAGCGCACCACGTCGGGGCCGGTCACGAAGATCCGCCCCTCAGGGCCCAGGACGACCACGTCGGTCAGCGCCGGACCGTAGGCCGCGCCACCCGCGGCCGCACCGAGCACCACCGAGACCTGGGGGATGACCCCGGAGGCCTTGGTCATCGCGTGGAAGATCTGGCCGACCGCGTGCAGGGACAGCACGCCCTCGGCCAGGCGCGCTCCGCCGGAGTGCCAGACACCGATGATCGGCACCCGGTCGGTGAGCGCGCGCTGGTAGGCGGCCACGACGACCTTGCAGCCCTCGAAGCCCATCGCCCCACCCATGATGGTGGGGTCGGAGCAGAAGGCCACCGCGGTCATCCCGTCGATCTTGCCGATCGCGGCGAGCATGCCCGAGTCGTCGACCGGCGTGATCGGCTCGACGGAGCCCTCGTCGAAGAGGTGGCCCAGCCGGTGCAGCGGGAAGCGGGGGTCCTCCTCGCGGGGCGGCTTGGCGGGCTTGGCCGGTGCCGTGGGGGCCGTCGTCATGACCAGCTCCCGAAGGCGACCGCGACGTTGGCGCCGCCGAAGCCGAAGGAGTTGTTCAGCGCCGCGATCTGGCCCAGCGGCAGGTCGCGCGGCTTGGTGGCGATGTCGAGGTCCACCTGCGGGTCCTGGTTGTCGAGGTTGATCGTGGGCGGGCTGACCCGGTGGTGCAGCGCCAGCACCGTGGCCACCGACTCCAGGGCGCCGGCGCCGCCGAGCAGGTGTCCGGTCATCGACTTGGTGCTGGTGACCACGACCTCGTCGGCGTGCGCGCCGAGCGTGGCGTGGATCATCAGGCCCTCGGCGATGTCCCCCTGCGGGGTGGAGGTCGCGTGGGCGTTGATGTGCGCGACGTCCTCGGGGCTGATCTCGGCCTCCTTCAGCGCCCGCAGGATCGCCCGCGAGCCGCCCCGTCCCTCCGGATCGGGCTGGGCGATGTCGTGGGCGTCGGCGGTGATGCCGGCACCGAGCACCTCGGCGTAGATCCGGGCACCGCGCGCCTTGGCGTGCTCGAGCTCCTCGAGCACCAGGATGCCGGCGCCCTCACCGAGCACGAACCCGTCACGGGCGGTGTCCCACGGCCGGGAGACCGTCGCCGGGTCGCCCTCGTTCTTCGAGAGCGCCATCATGTTCGCGAAGGCCGCCATCGGCAGCGGGTGGATCGCGGCCTCGGTGCCGCCCGCGAGCACCATGTCGGCGCGGTCGAGCCGGATCTGGTCCAGCGCGAGCGAGACGCCCTCGTTGCCCGACGCGCACGCCGAGACCGGCGTGTTCGCGGCGGCCCGGGCGCCGTAGGCCAGGCTGATCT
This sequence comes from Marmoricola sp., assembly GCA_036518175.1. Classification (GTDB taxonomy): domain Bacteria; phylum Actinomycetota; class Actinomycetes; order Propionibacteriales; family Nocardioidaceae; genus Marmoricola. The sequence continues at coordinate 38,288 of DATDNR010000188.1, read as the reverse complement.
GTGCCGCGGGTGCGTTCGGCATCAGCATCGGCACGGCCAGCGGGGAGACCCGGCGCGGGCCCTTGTCCCTGAGCGCGTCGTAGTTCGAGAGCAGGGTGGTGACGCCACCGATACCGGAGGCGACCGCCACGCCCAGGCGCTCCTTGTCGAGGTCGGCGCCGTCGAGCCCGGCGTCGGCCCAGGCCTCCCGGGCGGCCACCATCGCCAGCTGCGAGGTGCGGTCGAGGCGGCGGGCCTTGACCCGCTCGAGCACCTCGGTGGGGTCGACCGCGGCGGGCGCCGCGATCTTCACGGGCATGTCCTCGACCCAGTCCTCGGTGAGGCGGCGGACCCCGGACTTGCCCGCGAGCATGGCCTCCCACGTGCTGGCGACATCGCCACCGAGGGGGCTGCTGGTGCCCATACCGGTCACCACGACTCTTCTGCGACTCATCTCTTCCTCACTTCGTCGGTCCCGCCGGCGGCGCCGCGGACGGCGCCGCCGGCCGGGCCGGGGACGGTTGCTGCCCGTAGGGGGCGGTCAGCCCTGCTGGGCCTTCTCGATGTAGCTCACGGCGTCACCGACGGTCTTGAGGTTCTTGACCTCGTCGTCGGGGATCTTGACGTCGAACTTCTCCTCGGCTGCGACCACGACCTCCACCATCGACAGCGAGTCCACGTCGAGGTCGTCGGTGAAGGACTTGTCGAGCTGCACGTCATCGGCGTCGATGCCGGTGACCTCGTTGACGATCTCGGCGAGGTCCGCGCGGATCTCTTCGGTGGTGGCCATGCTGCTTCCTCTCTGATGGGTGTGCGTTGCTCTTGCGGTGCGGGTCACGGGACCCGGATGACCTGGGCGGAGTAGGCGAGGCCTGCGCCGAAGGCGATGAGCAGCGCCAGGTCGCCGCTGCGAGCCTCACCGTCCTTGACCATCTGGCGCAGGGCCAGCGGGATCGAGGCTGCCGAAGCGTTGCCCTGATGGGCGATGTCACGGGCGATCCGGACGTGCTCGGGCAGCTTCATGGCGCGGGCCATCGCGTCGATGATGCGCATGTTGGCCTGGTGCGGCACGAAGACGTCGAGGTCCTCGGCCTTGATGCCGGTGCGCTCCAGGGTCTCGAGGGCGACCTTGGCCATGGTGAAGGAGGCCCAGCGGAAGACCGGGTTGCCCTGCATGGTCAGGTGGGGCATCACCGGCTTCTCCGTGGCGAGCACGTCACGCCAGTCCTCGCGCTGCCTGATCAGGTCGTACTGCTCGCCGTCGCTGCCCCAGACCACCGGCCCGATGCCGGGCTCGTCGGAGGGACCCACGACGGCGGCGCCGGCGCCGTCGGCGAAGATGAACGCGGTGCCCCGGTCGGTCACGTCGGTGATGTCGGAGAGGCGCTCGACGCCGATGACCAGGACGTACGACGACGACCCGGCGCGGACCAGGTCCGAGGCCAGCGCGATGCCGTGGCAGAAGCCGGCACAGGCCGCGGAGATGTCGAACGCCATCGCATGGTCGGTGCCGAGCTCGTGCGCGACCGCTGTCGCCACGGCGGGGGTCTGCAGCAGGTGGGAGACGGTCGCCACGATCACGCCGTCGACCTGTCGCGCGTCGATGCCGGCGTCCTCGAGCGCCTCGCGGGCGGCGGCGACCGACATCATCTGGACGGTCTCCTCGGGCGTGGCCCAACGCCGCTCGATGATGCCCGAACGCTGCTGGATCCACTCGTCGGAGGAGTCGATCGCCTCGACGATCTCGGAGTTCGGCACCACCCGGCTGGCCCGGTAGTGACCGAGCCCCAGCACTGCGCTGTGCCGCAGCGACTCCTCACGTGCGAGCTGCCCGCGCTCGTGCACCGGGGTGTTCACGCGCCCACTCCCTCGGGGTGCAGCCGGACGAGGGGCTGGCCGGGGGAGACCAGGTCGCCGTCCTCGACCAGCCACTCGACGATGGTGCCGCCGTGCGGCGCCACCACCGGGGTCTCGTCGCGGCGGCTCTGCACGCTCCCGACCGTGGTCTCGGGGGCGAGCAGCTCACCCTCGCTGCCGGCGTGGCGCACGAACGTCCCCTTGGCGGGGGAGACGAGCATCCGCCAGGTCGGGTGGGTGCTGATCGGGGAGGCCTCACCGTGCTTGTCGCAGAAGGCGCGCGCGTCGTCGAGCTCGTCGGGCGACTTCAGCGCGAAGGTCTCCACGCCGGGCAGCGCGCGCTTGGCCAGCCCGACCAGGGTGCCGGCGGGCGGCATCTCCAGGATGCCGGTGACGCCGAGGTCGGCCATCGTCTCCATGCACAGGTCCCAGCGCACCGGGGCACTGACCTGCCCGACGAGGCGGCGCAGCAGCTCGGTGCCGTCGTGGACGACCTTGCCGTCGGCGTTGGAGATCACCGGTGTGCGGGGGTCGTGCGTGGACACCGCGCGGGCCAGCCTGCCCAGCCGGCCGACCGCAGGCGCCATGTGCTCGGTGTGGAACGCGCCGGCCACGGCCAGCGGACGCAGCCGGGCCTTGGCGGGCGGGTCGTCGGCGAGGGCGCTGAGCTGCTCCGCGGTGCCGGCGGCGACGATCTGGCCGGCTCCGTTGATGTTGGCGGCGGTGAGGCCGTGCCGGGCCAGGACGGCGAGGACCTCGTCCTGGTCGCCGCCGAGCACCGCGGTCATCCCGGTCGGCGTGGTGGCGGCGGCATCGGCCATCGCCCTGCCCCGCTCGCGTACCAGCACCATCGCCTGCTCGGCGGTGATCGCCCGGGCACCCGCGGCCGCTGCGATCTCCCCGACGCTGTGGCCGGCGACCGCGCCGATGCGCCCGAAGGCGTCGGCCGGGTGCGGGAACAACGAGACCGCCGCGACGAGTCCGGCGCCGACGAGCAGCGGCTGGGCCACCGCGGTGTCGCGGATCGTCTCGGCGTCGGCCTCGGTGCCGTAGTGGGCGAGGTCGAGGCCGGCGACCGCGGAGAGCCAGTCCAGGCGCTCGGCGAAGACCGGATCCTCCAGCCAGGGGGCGAGGAAGCCGGGAGTCTGCGAACCTTGACCGGGCGCGACGATGATCAGCACGACTCCCACTCTGCCGTGTGCCGGGTCCGGATCGCGTCTGCGCCGCGAACGAATCGGGACGGCCGAAGTTGTGGGAACCCTACAAATCCGGCTGGGCGAGCCGCCCGAGCGTGAGGGCCACCCGAAGGGTGTAGGCCTCCCGGGCGTGGGTGGGACTGAGCCCGGTCACCTCCCGGATCCGGCGCAGCCGGTATCGGATCGTGTTCGGGTGCACGAAGAGGGCCCGGGCGGTGGCCTCGACCGACGAGCCCTGGTCGAGGTAGCACTGGGCGGTGTCGAGGAGCACGTCACCGGCCGTGGTGAGGGCGTCGTACACCTCCGCGAGCAGCTGGGAGCGGGCCGTCGGGTCACCGTCGAGGGCCCGCTCGGGCAACAGGTCGTCCGCGTGCACGGGGCGGGGCGCCTGCGCCCAGCCGCGCGCCGCGCGCAGCGAGGTGAGCGCGACCTGCGCGGAGCTGCCCGCGGCGGCGAGGTCGCCGACCACGGGCCCCACGACGACCGGGCCGTCCGCGAAGTACGGCGACAGACCCTCGGCCGGCCTGCCGAGCTCGTCGACCCCGCCGAGCACCACGAGCAGCAGGTCGCCCTGCACACCGCACAGGCAGTTCAGCCGCCGGTCGTGGGCGAACCGGCGCGCGTCGTCGATGGCGGTGTCCGACAACCGGCCCACCACCACCACGATCGGACCCGCACCGTGCCAGCCGAGGGCGCTGGCGCGTGAGGCGATGTCCTCCTCGGTGCCACCGCGCAGCAGCCCGTCGACGACCAGGGCCTCCAGACGGGCGTCCCAGGCACCGCGCTGCTCGGCCTGGCGGGCGTAGACCTCGGCGGCTGCGAAGGCCACCTCGCGGGCGTAGCCGTCGATCGCGCGGAGCACCTCGTCGGCGTCGGCCGTACCCACCACGTCGGCGACGCTGTGCTCGACCACCTCGATCGACAACCGCACCAGCTCGACGGTCTGGTGCAGCGAGATGACTCCGGCGAAGGTCTGCGGCGCCGCGCCGAAAACCTCCGCCCGCAGCGTGGGTCGCTTGGCCGGCTCGCGGTACCAGTCCACGAACGAGGTGATGCCCGCCTGGACGATCTGGCCGATCCAGGAGCGCTCCTGGGCCGACAGCTCCGCCACCCAGGACATCTCCTGCTCCATCCTGGCCACGGCGGCGGTGCTCATCGCGCCGGCGGCACGCTGGAGTCGCTGGGCGATCTGCGAGCGGCTGCGGCCGCGCCCGGCCGTCCGGGTCACCGCGGAGGACATGCATCGGAGCGTAATCGGCGATTCCTGCATGAACCGCCGGCACACGGGGAATGTCCCTGCAGCGACACCGTGGGCGATTCGGCGGCCAGGGCCACGAATCTGGGTCTACAGTCGCGCCGTCCACTGGTGAGGAGTGCAGGTTGACCCGCGTCCATGACGTCGAGTTCGTCACGATCCACGGCCATGAACGTGCCTACATCAAGGCGGGGTCCGGCCCGGCGCTGCTGCTCCTGCACGGCCTCGGCTGCGACCACACGACGTGGCTGCCGGTCATCGACGCGCTCGCCCGCCGCTACACCGTCATCGCCCCCGACCTGCTGGGGCACGGCAGCAGCGCGAAGCCCCGCGCCGACTACTCGGTCGGTGGCTTCGCGAACGGCATGCGCGACCTGCTGACGGTGCTCGACATCGACAAGGCCACCGTGGTGGGCCACAGCTTCGGCGGTGGCGTGGCGATGCAGTTCGCCTACCAGTTCCCCGAGCGCACCGAACGCCTGGTGCTGGTCGCGCCGGGCGGGGTGGGCCCGGAGGTCTCGCCCTTCATCCGGGCCATCACGCTCCCCGGTTACGACCAGGCCATGGGGCTGCTGACCCTGCCGGGCATCCGGCACGCCGGCACCACCGCGCTGCGGGCCCTGGCCGCCAGCGGGCTCTCGGCCGCGCGGGATCTCGGCGAGGTGGCGGCGATCTACGACTCCTTCAAGGACCGGCACGCGCGCGCCGCGATCCGTCACGTCGTCCGCGCGGTGGTCGACCTCAAGGGCCAGGTCGTCACCATGGTCGACCGGGCCTACCTCACCGAGGCGATGCCGATGCTGGTGGTGTGGGGCGACGACGACCGGGTGATCCCCGTCCGCCACGCCGACAACGTGCGCGCGATCGCGCCGGGCGCCGTCGTGGAGGTGCTGCCCAACTCCGGCCACTTCCCGCACCGGGACCACCCCGAACGGTTCGTGAAGGCCCTCAACGACTTCGTACGCCGGCACCCGCCGGCCAGCTTCCAGCGGGAGCGTTGGCAGACTCTGCTGCGCAACGGTCCCACCGAGCCTGAGAACACCGCCGTGGCCGGCGAGGAGCCGGTCGCCCCGGTGACCGCGATCCGGCAGCGCGCCGGTCGCTGACCCCGGTCGGTGACCGGCCCCTGACGCCGGCTCAGGCGTCGCCGCCCTCCTGCGAGACGCCGGCGACCGCGGTCGGGTCGTCGATGCGGTAGCGGGAGAACGCCTCGGCCACCGACTCCGGCTTGACCTCGCCGCGCTGGGCGAGCGCCTGCAGCGCCTGCACGACCACGCTCTCGGCGTCGATCTGGAAGAACCGACGGGCCGCCGGCCGGGTGTCGGCGAAGCCGAAGCCGTCCGCACCCAGCACGTGGTAGTCACCGGGGATCCAGCGGGCGATCTGCAGCGGCACCGCACGCATGTAGTCGCTGACGGCGACGAAGGGTCCGGGCGCGTCTCCGAGCTTGCGGGTCACGTAGGGCACCGTGGCCTGCTCCGCGGGATGGTTCAGTGCCCACTCCTCGGCGTGCACACCGTCGCGGGCGAGCTCGTTCCACGAGGTCACCGACCACAGGTCGGCGGCGACGCCCCAGTCCTCGGCCAGCAGCCGCTGGGCCTCCTGGATCCAGGGGAACGCCACACCGGAGGCGAGCAGCTGGACGTGCGGAGCGTCCTCGGGCAGCTCCGGCGCCGCGGCGAAGTGGTAGATGCCCTTGAGCAGGCCCTCGACGTCGACGTTCTCCGGCTCCTTCGGCTGCACCACCGGCTCGTTGTAGACCGTCAGGTAGTAGATGACGTCCTCGCCGTGGGGGCGCTCCTCGGTCGAGCCGTACATCCGCCGCATCCCGTCCTGCATGATGTGGGCGATCTCGTGCGCGTGCGCCGGGTCGTAGTGCACGACCGCAGGGTTGGTCGCGGCGAGCAGCGGGGAGTGCCCGTCGGCGTGCTGCAGCCCCTCGCCGGTCAGGGTGGTGCGGCCGGCGGTGGCGCCGATCAGGAACCCGCGGGCCAGCTGGTCGGCCATCGCCCAGATCGAGTCGCCGGTGCGCTGGAAGCCGAACATCGAGTAGAAGATGTAGAAGGGGATCATCGGCTCGCCGTGGGTCGCGTACGACGACCCGGCGGCGATCGCCGAGGAGACCGCACCGGCCTCGGAGATGCCCTCGTGCAGCATCTGGCCCTGGGCGTCCTCCCGCCACTTCAGCAGCAGCTTGCGGTCGACGGACTCGTAGCGCTGCCCGCCCGGGTTGTAGATCTTGGCGCTCGGGAACATCGAGTCCATGCCGAAGGTGCGGAACTCGTCGGGCGCGATCGGCACGATGCGGGGCCCGATCTCCGGGTCCTTCATCCAGTCCTTGAGCAGCCGGATCAGCGCCATCGTGGTGGCGATCTTGTTCTTGCCCGAGCCCTGCTTGAGCTCGGAGTAGACCGCGTCGCCGGGCAGCTTGAGGGCCTTGGCCCGCACCTCGCGCTTCGGCATCGAACCGCCGAGCTGGGCCCGCCGCTCCATCATGTACTGGATCTCCGGGGAGTCCGGGCCGGGGTTGAAGAACGGCGCCGTGCCCGTCCGGTCGTAGGACTCGTCGATGTCCCGGTCGCTCAGCGGCAGGTAGAGCCGGTCGCGGAACCGCTTCAGGTCGTCGCGGTTCAGCTTCTTCATCTGGTGGGTCGCGTTGCGGCCCTCCAGCGCGTCGATGGTCCAGCCCTTGATCGTCTTGGCCAGGATCACCGTCGGCTGCCCGACGTGGTTGGTGGCCGCATCGAAGGCGGCGTACACCTTGCGGTAGTCGTGGCCGCCTCGGGGCAGCTTGCGGATCTGCTCGTCGGTCATGTGCTCGACCATGGCGCGCAGCCGCGGGTCGACGCCGAAGAAGCTCTCCCGGATGTACTCACCCGACTCGACGGAGTAGGTCTGGAAGGCCCCGTCGGGGGTGGTGTTCATCCGGTTGACCAGCACACCGTCGACGTCGCGGGCCAGCAGTGCGTCCCACTCACGGCCCCAGACCACCTTGATGACGTTCCAGCCGGCGCCGCGGAAGATCGACTCCAGCTCCTGGATGATCTTGCCGTTGCCCCGCACCGGTCCGTCGAGCTGCTGCAGGTTGCAGTTGATCACGAAGGTGAGGTTGTCCAGCTCCTCGCGGGCGGCGAGCCCGATGGCGCCGAGCGACTCCGGCTCACCCATCTCACCGTCGCCGAGGAAGGCCCAGATGCGCTGCTGGCTGGTGTCCTTGATGCCGCGGTTGTGCAGGTAGCGGTTGAACCGCGCCTGGTAGATCGCGTTCAGCGCGGTCAGGCCCATGGAGACCGTGGGGAACTCCCAGAAGTCCGGCATCAGCCGCGGGTGCGGGTAGGACGACAGCCCCTTGCCGACCCCGTGCTGCACCTCCTGGCGGAAGTTCAGCAGCTGCTGCTGGTTCAGCCGGCCCTCGAGGAAGGCGCGGGCGTAGATGCCGGGGGAGCCGTGGCCCTGGAAGTAGACGTGGTCGCCGCCACCGGGGTGGTTGCGGCCGCGGAAGAAGTGGTTGAACCCGACCTCGTAGAGCGACGCCGCGGACTGGTAGGTGGCGATGTGGCCGCCGACCTCGAGGCCCTTGCGGTTGGCGTCGGAGACCATCACCGCGGCGTTCCACCGGATGAAGGCGCGGATGCGCCGCTCGGTGTCCTCGTCGCCGGGGAACCACGGCTCGCGCTCCGGCGGGATGGTGTTGATGTAGTCGGTGCTGCGCAGCGCCGGGACCCCGACCTGCTTCTCGCGGGCACGCTCGAGCAGGCGCAGCATGATGTAGCGCGCGCGCTCCCGGCCGCGGTCACCGACGAGGGCGTCGAAGGACTCGATCCAGTCGCTGGTCTCGTCGGGGTCGATGTCGGGCAGCTGGGTGGGCAGCCCCTCGTGGATGACGACCGGCATGGTGTTCGGTCGCTCGGTGGACGGATGCTGGTTGTCGCTCACCCCTGCATCGTCCCACGCGTTTCAACGCTCGCGGAATCTACCGGCCGGTAGTGATCGTGGGCGGGTACGACGCCCGCCGCGGCCGCGCTGCCCCGGGCCTGGAGCCCGCTCCACTCGTTGAGCCCGACGATGCCGAGCAGCACCCCCACCAGCACGCACGCGATGCCGAGGAGGAGCAGCTCCCGGCGAGGCGGGGCGTCGGTGACCAGGTGCGCCCTGCTCTCGTCCCGGGGGTCCAGGCGCACCGAGACCCGGTCGTCGACCCACAGCCCCGGCACCACCGTGCTCGCGCTGTGGGCGCGGTGGTCGTGGCCCGCCTCGTCGGTCCAGACGAAGTCGGGTCGGCGGTCGGGGAAGTCGGATCCGTAGCCGCCCTCCCGCAGCACCACGACGGCGGACACCACCCGCCCCGCGGGCTTGCGGCGGGCCAGCAGGGTGCCGACCCCGGCCAGCGCGGCCCCGGCGATTAGGAACACCAGGGCCAGCACCAGGAAGGTCAGCGTCGGCCCGTCCATCACCAGCGCGGTGACGGTCCAGGGGGTGTGGATCACGGCTGCACCGTACGCCGCGACGCTCAGGGGCTGGACCCCGGGCGGTCGGGGTTGCGGATGCTGAGCCATTCGGGTGCACTTACCCCAGCAGCGCGCCGTGACCGAGGCGGGCAGGGTGAGGATGTGGAGGAACGAGCGTGAGCCCGAGCGCGGGTGGCGCGGACGTGAAGCTGGGTGAGCGGCTGGGCCTGCGTCCCGGCATGGTCGTCCAGGAACTCGGATGGGACGAGGACGTCGACGACGACGTGAGGGTGGCGCTCGAGGACGCCATCGATGCCGACCTCGTCGACGGCGACTACGGCGACGTGGTGGACGCGGTCGTGCTCTGGTGGCGCGACGACGACGGCGACCTGGTGGACGCGCTGGTCGACTCCCTGACCGACCTGGTGCGCGGTGGTCCGATCTGGCTGCTCACGCCGAAGGTGGGGCGCCCCAACTCCGTCGACCCCTCCGACATCACCGAGGCGGCCCCGGTCGCGGGCCTCGCCACGACGACGACCGTGCCGGTCAGCCGGGACTGGTCGGCGACCCGGCTCGTGGCGCCGAAGCACTGATGCTCCAGCAGCTCGCCGAGAAGGCTGCCCGGGAGGCCCGTCGCCAGGCGGTGCTGGTGGCCACGATGGCCCGCGCCGGCATCATCCGACCCCACCACCCGGTGCACCTGGGCCGGGCGGGGCTCTCGCTGCTCGGCTGGGGGCTCGGCTTCGCCGGCGGCGTCGCGGCGCAGGCACGGCTGGTGCCCGACCGCGTCTTCGTGGCCGACGAGCTCGGCGAGCTCACCTGGCGGCAGGTCGACGAGCGGTCGACGCGGCTGGCCAACGCGCTGCACGGCCTCGGCATCTCCGAGGGCGACAGCGTCGCGGTGCTGTGCCGCAACCACCGGGGCTTCGTCGAGGTCTCGACCGCCCTCGGCAAGCTGGGCGCGCACATCCTCTACCTCAACACCGCCTTCGCCGCGCCGCAGGTCGGCGAGGTCTGCGGCCGGGAGTCCACCACCGCGGTCATCTACGACGAGGAGTTCTCCGAGCTGATCGACAAGGCGGGCATCGACGTGCCCCGGATCGTCGCGTGGCACGAGGAGAGCGAGTCGCCGTACCCCGTCGTGGAGGACCTGATCGGCGAGGGCTCCACGCTGCGACCGCATCCGCCGGCGCAGCCGAGCCGGCCGGTGATCCTCACCTCCGGCACCACCGGCTCGCCGAAGGGCGCCCCTCGCGGGGACGCCGACCTCGACGGGGCCGTGGCGTTGCTGACCATGCCCTTCCGCGAGGGCGGCAGGACCTTCATCGCGGCGCCGATGTTCCACACCTGGGGATGGGCGCACCTCAACCTCGCGATGCTGCTGGGCTCCACCGTGGTGCTGCGGCGCCGCTTCGACCCGGCGGAGGCGGTCCGGGTGCTGCGCGAGCAGCGCTGCGACGCCATGGTCGCGATCCCGGTGATGCTCCAGCGCATGCTGCAGCTGCCGGAGGAGGAGCGGGCCGGCGACTGGTCGGCGCTGCGCGTCGTGGCCGCCTCCGGCTCCGCGCTGACCGGCGACCTGGCGCAGGAGTGGATGGACGCCTTCGGGGAGAACCTCTACAACACCTACGGCTCCACCGAGGTCGCGTGGGCGACGATCGCGACGCCGGCCGACCTGCGCGCCGCACCCGGCACCGCCGGGCGGCCGCCGCACAACACGGTGGTGCGACTGTACGACGACGACGGTCGGCCGGTGCGTCCCGGCGGGACGGGCCGGATCTTCGTGGGCAACTCGATGCTGTTCGGCGGCTACACCGGTGGCGGCCACAAGGAGCAGATCGACGGCCTGATGGCCACCGGCGACGTCGGCCGGCTCGACGACGAGGGCCGGCTCTTCGTCGAGGGCCGCGACGACGAGATGATCGTCAGTGGCGGGGAGAACGTCTTCCCGGCCGAGGTCGAGGACTGCCTGGCCCGCCACCCGGACGTCGTCGAGGCCGCTGCGGTCGGGGTCGACGACCCGGACTACGGCAAGCGGCTGCGCGCGTTCGTGGTGCGCTCCGGTGACGTCGGCGAGGAGGAGCTGAAGGACCTGGTCAAGCGGAACCTCGCTCGCTATAAAGTGCCGCGCGACATCGTCTTCCTCGACGAGCTGCCGCGCAACGCCACCGGCAAGGTGCTCAAGCGGGAGCTCGCCGAGCAGGAGGACTGATGACACCCCTGGCGACCGGGGCACAGGCCCCGGACTTCACGCTGCGTGACCAGCACGGGCAGCGGCTGAGCCTCTCGTCGCTGCGCGGCAGGGCGGTGCTGGTGGTCTTCTACCCGTTCGCGTTCAGCGGCGTGTGCACCGGCGAGCTCACCGGCTTCCGTGACCGGCTCGGCGACTTCGAGACCGAGCACAGCACCCTGCTGGCGATCTCCTGCGACCCGGTGTTCGCGATCCGCGCGTTCGCCGACCGCGATGCGCTGTTCTTCCCGCTGCTGTCGGACTTCTGGCCCCACGGCGAGGTCACCTCCGCCTGGGGCGTGCTCGACGAGCGCACCGGCGGGCCCCGGCGCTCGTCGTACGTCGTCGACCGTGACGGAGTCGTGCGCTGGGGCCTGCACAACCAGCCCGGAGAGGCGCGCGACCTCGACGCGCAGGCCTCCGCCCTGGCCGAGGTGGCCCGAAGAGGTGCGGTCGCCTAGTCCTTTCGGGTCATTTCGCTCCGACGGGCCGGATCGGGGGTGAAATCGTCGCCGTCATGCGTCATGCTTTTCGTGTCGCGACCGCTGGTGACCCGAGACGCCAGCGGTCGCGACTTCTCTGTGTCCGGCCCGATCCGGTCCGGCTCAGGGCCTGGCGCGGCCCGACCGCCGCCCTCCGGCACTTTGGCCGCCGAGCCGCCGCTCCCGTAGTCTGTGCCCGGCTCGCCGCGACCCGCGGGCCCTCTCGGGGCGTATAGCTCAGCGGTAGAGCACCTCCCTTACAAGGAGGTGGTCGCAGGTTCTATCCCTGCTGCGCCCACTCGCTGCGCCCACTCCGGGTGTCCACGCGACGGCCGGCGCCGCTGCACTGATGCGCGATCTCGCCGCCAGCCCTGACAATGGCGGCATGGCCTCGCTGCTCTCGCCCTTCAACGTCACCTCGCCCCCGGGCGCGGACGGGGGCCCGATCGCGCGGATCTCCGGCCTGGTCGCCGGCTACGGCGCCACCCGCACCCTGCACGGCGTCGACCTGGTGATTCGCCGGGGCGAGGTGCTCGGCATGGCCGGTGAGAACGGCGCGGGCAAGTCGACGCTGATGCGGTGCCTGGCCGGCGACCTGGTGTCCCAGGCCGGCACCATCGAGGTCGCGCCGGGGACCCGCCTCGGGCTGGCCTGGCAGCACTCCGCGCTCTGCGAGAACCTCGACATCGCCCAGAACCTGCTGCTGGGCCGGGAACGGCGCTGGCGGTTGCTCAGTCCGCCGCGGGCGCACAGCCTCGCCCGACGGATCCTCGGCGAACTCGGCCTCCTCGACGAGCTGCGCCCCACGACCGATCCGGTGGGGCAGCTGACCGATGCCCGGCGCCAGCTGCTGGCGATCGCGCGTGCCGCCGGCAGCGACCCCGACCTGCTGCTCCTCGACGAGCCGACCGCGCCCCTCGGCGCCGCCGACACGGCTCGTGCGGAGCAGGTCGTGGAGCGGATGCACCGGCGCGGCACCACGGTGGTGCTGGTCTCCCACGACATCGAGCAGCTCTTCCGGGTCACCGACCGGATCGTGGTGCTCCGCAAGGGCTGCGTGGTGGGCGAGGTCGACCCGGTCAGCGGCCACCCGGACGACGTCGCGGCGCTGATGTCGGGGCACGAGATGGCCTCCTCCGCCCACCACCAGCTCAGCCGGCTGCACGCGTTGTCCGACCGGCTGGCGTCCGCGGACCCGTCGTCGAGCCCGCTGCTGATCCTCAGCGCCCTCGGCACCGCCCTCGGCGCCGAGCAGCTCAGCCTGCACGTCGCCGACGAGGCCGGGGGCCTTCGGCTGCTCTGCGCACTCGGCCTGCCGGGGGACCTCCGCGACGCCTGGGAGCTGCTGCCCCGCGGCGCCGACGGAGGACCGATCGGGCTGGCCGCCGCCCGGTTCGAGCCCGTCATCGACCCCGACGTGCGGCTGGGCGACGGGTGGGCCGCCGTCCGCGAGCGGCTCTGGCAGCTGCGCGTCGCCAGCTCCTGGGCGGTGCCCTTCCACGGCTCCACCGGCCTGGGCGGGGTCATCACGGTCTTCCGCGACCGGATCGGCGGACCCACCCGGAGTGAGCTCGACCTGGCCACGCTGTACGGCGGCTATGCCGCGAACGCGCTCGAACGTGACCGGCTCGTCGGCGAGCTGACCTCCCGCAACCTGGTGCTGGAGACGATCCGGGAGGTGCTGGAGACGCTCACCGCGCCGCTGCCGATCGACGAGGCGCTCGACAGCGCACTGCGGACGCTGGTGCAGGGAGTGCAGGCGGATGCCGCCGCCGTGTTCAGCAGCACCACCGAAGCGCCCGGACGCCGCTGTCTCGCCTTCGCCCGGGCCGGCGGGGTGGAGCTCGACGAGACGGCGCTCGCCGGCATCCTCGACGAGCACGAGTTCCGGGCCGACGGCAGCGTCGCCGGGTTCCCGGTGGGCCCAGGCTGGGGGCGGGTCGTCGGGCTGCCGGGAGGCCAGGGCATGGACTGGCTGGTCGTCGTACGCGCCGAAGGGTCGGACACCGCCGAGGCCGGTGCGCTGGTGGAGGACGCCGCCCACTCCGTGAGGCTGGCCCTCGAGCGCGACCGCGCGCAGCGCGCGGCGCAGGAGACCGCGGCGCTCCGCCGCTCACGCGAGCTCCAGCGCGGCTTCCTGCGGCGGCTGTCGCACGAGCTGCGCACGCCGCTGACCGCGATCGGCGGGTACGCCGACACGCTGCTCCAGCCCGACGTCGTCTGGGACGCCGACTCCCGCGATCGCTTCCTCTCCCGGATCGCCGACGAGTCCCGGCGACTCGGCCGCCTCGTCGACGACCTGCTCGACCACTCGGCGATCGAGTCCGGAGTGATGCGGCTGCAGCGCGACTGGTGCGACCTGGCGCTCGTCGCCGACGCCGCCCGGGCCTGTGTCTCGGAGGAGGCGAGGGCCCGCATCCACGTGCTGGTGCCGCGCGAGCTGCCGCCGGTGTGGGCCGACCACGACCGGCTCGAGCAGGTCTTCGTGAACCTCTTCGACAACGCCGTGCGCCACAATCCGCCGCAGACCCAGGTGTGGCTCTCGCTGCTGCCGGGGGCCCCGGGCTGGGTCACCGTGGAGGTGCGTGACGACGGCCGGGGCACACCACAGGAGGTGGAGGCCGCGGCCCGCGGGGACCGCCGCGCCCGCACCGCAGGGGCGGGCCTCGGGCTGTCGATCTCGCGTGCGATCGTGGCCTCGCACGGTGGCCGGATCAGTGTGACCGAGGGCCACCCGGGGGTGCGCTTCGTGATCAGCCTCCCCGCGGAGCCGGAGGACGGACAGGAGGGCGACCTTGGCTGAGGGGGCACTGCGCACCAAGGTGCTGATGGTCGAGGACGACCCCAACATCGTCGACCTGATCCGGTCCAACCTCAACGTCCGCGGCTTCGACACGGTCGTCTCCACCGACGGGTCGCACGCGCTGCGGCTGCTCGAGGTCGAGCAGCCGGACATCGTGCTGCTCGACCTGATGCTCCCCGACGCCGACGGGATGGAGCTGTGCCGGCAGATCCGGGAGCGGTCCGCTGTCGGCATCATCGTGGTCTCGGCGCGCGGGGGAGAGCGCGACAAGGTCACCGCGCTGAACATGGGCGCAGACGACTACATGACCAAGCCGTTCGGCATCGAGGAGCTGCTCGCGCGGATCAGTGCCACCCTGCGCCGCACCCGAGCCGGCGGACCGGCCGTCGAGGCCCCGAGCATGGTGCGGATCGGCGACATCGAGGTGGACCTGACCGACCAGCGCGTCAGCCGCAGTGGTGAGCCGGTCCACCTCACCCCGACCGAGTTCGCGCTGCTGCGCGAGCTGGCCACCCACCCCGGCAAGCTGCTCACCCACGCCCAGCTGCTGCGCCGGGTGTGGGGGCCCGGCTACGAGACCGAGACCGAGTACGTCCGGGTCTACGTGCGCCGGCTGCGCGCCAAGCTCGAGTCCGACGACGGCGCGCCGCTCATCCTCACCCAGCCGCGCGCCGGCTACCGCCTGGCGACCGTGGACTGACCGGTTCGGGACCGGCGGCCCGGAGCCAAGGTCCCGAACCGGCCGCCGCATTCATGGTTTGTTGATGGGCGCGGCGGAATGTTCACGGGGTGTTAACGGCGAAGTAACTAACGTCTGCCCCGAGCGTCCGGGCAGCGGACGCTGCCGGCCGCGCGGCGGCCGGGGACTCCTCTGACAAGGGATGGTGCAGCGTGCGTCTCCTCCGCAACACCTCGCTCGTGGCCGCGCTCTCGGCGACGACCCTCCTGCTCGCGGCCTGCGGCAGCTCCGGCGGCGGTTCCGGGAACAACGGCGGCTCGGGCGGCGGGTCGGGCTCGGGCGGCGGCGGCAGCACGCCCCAGCTGTCAGCGACGTCCTTCACCAACGACTTCTCCGCGATGACCAAGCTGAAGCCGGTCGCGGCCAAGGGCAAGGGCAAGATCGCGGTGATCCTGCCGGACACCACCACCTCGGCGCGCTACACCGAGTTCGACGCGCCGTACCTGAAGGAGGCGTTCGCCAAGGCCGGGGTGCCGTCCTCGAAGGTGATCATCCAGAACGCCCAGGGCAGTGACTCCACCCAGCTCACCGACGCCCAGTCCGACATCACCAACGGTGCCGCGGTGCTGATCGTCGACCCGCTCGACTCCGGCGTCGGGGCGCAGATCGAGAAGTACGCCGCGCAGCACGGCGCCAAGGCCATCGACTACGACCGGCTCACCCTCGGCGGGCAGCGCGACTACTACGTCAGCTTCAACAATGTCGTCGTGGGCAAGAAGATCGGCCAGGGCATGGTCTCCTGCGTCCAGCAGTGGGGCGTGAAGAAGCCGAACATGATCGTGATGAAGGGCGACCCCACCGACAACAACGCGACCCTGTTCGCCCAGGGCTACGAGGGCGTGCTGAAGCCCAAGTTCGCCTCCGGCTGGGTGAAGGCCGCCGAGCCGGCCGGCACCTGGGACCCGCCGACGGCCAAGACCGAGTTCCAGCAGGCGTTCACCGCCCACAAGGGCGTGAACTCGGTGCTGGTGCCCAACGACGAGAACGCCGCGCCGATCATCTCCTACCTCAAGACCCTCAACGTCAAGCCCAAGACGTTCCCGGTCACCGGGCAGGACGCCACCCTGGTCGGGCTGCAGAACATCCTGTCGGGCTACCAGTGCGGGACGGCCTACAAGCCGATCTACCTCGAGGCGCAGGCGGCGGCGGCGCTGGCCATCTACCTCAACGCCGGCGTCACCCCGCCGAGCGGGCTGGTCAACGGCACCACCCAGGACACCAAGGCCAACAAGGCCGTGAAGTCGGTGCTGCTGACCCCGGAGTGGGTGACCACCAGCAACATGCAGAGCACCGTGGTCGCGGACAACTTCGTGCCGGCATCGCAGCTGTGCAAGGGCAAGTACGCCGCGGATTGCAAGAAGTACGGGATCAAGTGACCACCACCCCCACCGACGACGCCCCGCTGCTCCGGCTGCGGGGCGTCGTCAAGAACTTCGGGGCGGTGCACGCGCTCCAGGGCGTCGACCTCGACGTACCGGCAGGCCAGGTCACCGCGCTGGTCGGGGACAACGGCGCGGGCAAGTCCACGCTGATCAAGGCGATCGCCGGCATCTACGGCCTCGACGGTGGCGAGATGTGGTGGCAGGGGGAGCGGGTGCACTTCCACTCGCCGCGTGACGCGTCCCGGCACGGCATCGCGACCGTCTACCAGGACCTCGCGCTCTGCGACAACCTCGACATCGTGCAGAACATGTTCCTCGGCCGGGAGGTGCTGCAGTACGGCATGCTCGACGAGCCCGCCATGGAGAAGCGCGCGGCGGCCACGCTCAGCGACCTGTCGGTGACCACGGTCAAGTCGATCCGCCAGCCGGTCGGATCGCTCTCCGGCGGCCAGCGGCAGGCCGTGGCGGTCGCCCGCGCGGTGATGGAGCAGGCCCAGCTGGTCATCATGGACGAGCCCACCGCGGCGCTGGGCGTCTCCCAGACCGCCATGGTGCTCGACCTGGTGCGGACCCTGCGCGAGAACGGGATCGCGGTGCTGCTGATCTCGCACAACCTCAACGACGTCTTCGCGGTCGCCGACCGGGTCGCCGCCCTCTACCTGGGCAGGATGGCCCGGGTCGCCCCGATCGGGGACCTGGAGCGGCAGGGCGTCGTCGAGCTGATCACGACCGGGCGGACGTCGGCCGACGCCGTCCCAGGAGGGAACTGAGATGACCGCCGCGCCCGACAAGACGACCGAGACCGAGTCCGGCGCGGTCTCGCCGAGCGTCGTCGCCGAGTCCGGCGTCCTCGCCGAGAGCTTCAGCGACTACCTCCGCTCGTGGTTCAAGCGGGTCCGGGGCGGCGAGAGCGGCGTACTGCCCGTGCTGATCGGCCTGGTCGTCATCATCGTGGTCTTCCAGGTGCAGAAGTCGGTCTTCCTCTCCGCGGGCAACCTGGTCAACCTGCTGACGCAGGGGGCCAGCATCGTGCTGCTCGGCATGGCCGAGGTCTTCGTGCTGCTGCTCGGCGAGATCGACCTCTCGGCCGGCTTCGTCGGGGTGATCGGTGGCTTCTTCACGGTCTGGCTGTCCTCGCAGAAGGGCTGGCCGTGGGGGCCGGCGATGCTGGTCGGGCTGCTGGTCCCCGCCGTCATCGGCGCGCTGATGGGCCTGATGGTGGTCAAGCTGCGGTTGCCGTCGTTCGTGGTCACCCTGGCCGGCCTGCTCGGCTTCCAGGGAGTGCTGCTCGCGCTGGTGAACTCGCTGGGCGGCAAGGCCAGCGGCGGCACGATCTCGATCTCCAACCCGGTGGTCAGCGGCCTGGTCGGCGCGAACATGCCGGTGGCGGTCGGCTGGATCGTCATGGTCGCCGTGGTGGCCGTGTTCGCCCTGCTGCTGCTGTACGGCGACCGCAACCGTCGCCGGGCCGGCCTTGCGACCCCGCCGCTGGGCCTGACGATCTCCAAGATCGCGGTCGTCGCGGTGGGCGGCATCGTGCTGGTCGCCGTCTGCAACGCCAACCGTGGCCTGCTCACGCCGCTGCGCGGGGTGCCGTGGGTGGTGCCCGTGGTGATCGCGATCCTGGTGGCCTGGACGGTGCTGCTGAGCCGCACCCGGTTCGGCCGCTACGTCTACGCGATCGGCGGCAACGCCGAGGGCGCGCGCCGGGCCGGCATCAACCTCGGCCGGGTGCGGGTCGCCTGCTTCGCCCTGTGCAGCGGCACCGCGGGCGCCGCGGGCATCGTCTACGCCTCGAACCTGGGCTCGATCTCCAGCAACGTCAACGGCGGGCAGCTGGTGCTCTATGCCGTCGCCGCTGCGGTCATCGGCGGCACCAGCCTCTTCGGCGGCCACGGCCGGATGGTGCACGCACTGCTCGGCGGCCTGGTGATCGCGACGATCAACAACGGCATGGGCCTGATCGGCCTCTCGGCGGCCACGCAGTACATGGTCACCGCCCTGGTGCTGCTCGCAGCCGTCACCGTCGACTCGCTGGCCCGACGGGGACAGGCCGCCACCTGAGCCGCTTCGGGACTGCCTGCGCGGGCTGCTCGTCGCTAGATTGAGAACCCCGACCGCGATGGAGGCCACGTCCCGTGATTGTGCCGTTCAGCGTTGCAGACTTCCTCGACCGTGCCCTCGCCGTCTACGCCGACCGGACCGGTGTCGTCGATGAGCCGGACCAGCCGGCGCCCTCGCTGGGAGAGCTGAGCTATGCCCGGATGGCGCAGCTCGCCCGCGCCCACGCGGCCCGGCTCGACCAGCTCGGGGTCGGCACCGGTGAGCGGGTGGCCTTCGTCTCGCATAACAGCGCCCGGCTGCTGACCGCGTTCTTCGGGGCCTGCGGCTACGGCAGGGTGCTGGTGCCGATCAACTTCCGGCTCTCGCCCGACGAGGTGCAGTTCATCGTCGAGCACTCCGGGGCCCGGGTCCTCTACATCGACCCCGAGCTCGAGGAGTCGCTGGCCGACGTCAAGTGCGAGCACAGGTTCGTGCTCGGCAACGACGAGGACCTCTACCTCGAGGGAGTCGATCCCGAACCCTGGGAGCACGACGAGAACGCCCTCGCCACGATCAACTACACCTCCGGCACGACCGCCCGGCCCAAGGGCGTGGAGATCACCCACCGCAACATCTGGGTCAACGCCGTGACCTTCGCCCTGCACGCCCGGGTCACCGACCGCGACGTCTACCTGCACACCCTGCCGATGTTCCACGCCAACGGCTGGGGGATGCCCTTCGCGATGACCGGGATGGGCGCCCAGCACGTGGTGCTGCGCAAGGTGGACGGTGCCGAGATCCTCCGCCGGGTGGAGCAGCACGGCGTCACCGCGATGTGCGCCGCACCGGCGGTCGTCAACGCCGTACTCGCCGCGGCCTCCGACTGGGAGGGCGAGATCCCCGGGCGTGACCGCGTCCGGATCATCGTCGCCGGCGCGCCGCCGCCCACGCGGACCATCGCCCGGGTGGAGGAGGAGCTCGGCTGGGAGTTCATCCAGATCTACGGGCTGACCGAGACCTCGCCGCTGCTGACCGTGAACCACCGGCGCGCCGAGTGGGACGACCTGCCGGCCGAGGAGCGTGCCGCCCGGCTGGTGCGCGCGGGCATGCCCGCGATCGGGGTGACGCTGAAGGAGTCCGAGAGCGGCGAGGTGCTGGCCCGGTCGAACGTGTGCCTGCGCGGCTACTGGAACCAGCCCGAGGAGACCGAGCGGGCCCTCGGCGACGGCTGGTTCCACACCGGCGACGGCGGCCACATCGACGACGAGGGCTACCTGACCATCAGCGACCGGAAGAAGGACGTGATCATCACCGGGGGTGAGAACGTCTCCTCGATCGAGGTGGAGGACGTGATCTTCTCCCATCCCGACGTCGCCGAGGTCGCGGTGATCGGCGTACCGGACGAGAAGTGGGGCGAGACGATCAAGGCGCTGGTGGTCAAGAACGAGGGCGCCACGCTCACCGAGGACGAGCTGATCGCCTTCTGCAAGTCGAAGGTCGCCCACTACAAGGCACCCACGTCGGTGGAGTTCCGCGACGTGCTCGCCCGGACGGCGACCGGGAAGCTGCAGAAGTTCAAGCTGCGCGCGCCGTACTGGGAGGGTCGCGAGCGCCAGGTCAACTGAGCCTTCACAACCGATGTTGTGAAGACCCAGAGGCTGAGGCGCCGGCCGGCGGCCCACCGGGCAACCGCAGCCCGAGCAGCCCGGCCAGCGCGACGACGGCAGCGCTCAGCCCGAACGCCGCGGCGAACGAGCCGTGGTCGACGAGCCAGCCGGACAGCACCGGGCCGACCACGGCACCGAGGTCGCTGGCCATGTTGAAGATGGCGACCACGGTGCCGCTGCGGCGCCCCGAGACGTCGCCCACCAGGGCCGCCGGCGCGCTGCCGAGGAAGGCCGAGCCGGCCCCGAAGACCGCCATCGCGATCATCGCGAGGAGCACCGACCCTCCGACGGCGAGCAGCGCGAGGCCGGCCGCGGAGACGAAGGAGCCGAGCAGCAGCGCCGGGCGCCGGCCGGCGGTGTCGGACCAGCGGCCCGCGGGGAACATCAGCGCGGTCTGCACGAGGGCGGAGAGCAGGAAGGCCCAGGCCACCCAGCTGTTCGAGGTGTGCAGCGCCTTGACGAACAGCAGGGGCACGACGGCGCTGCGCACGCCGAAGACGGCCAGGCCGACGGCGAGGTTGGTGACCAGCGCCGCCTGGTACTCCACCGTGCGGAGCACCTGCCTCAGGCCGGGTTCCGGCTCGTGGCCCGATGACGCGGCCACGGAAGGTTCGTCCGCGGCCGGCCCGGCCACCGGTGCCCGGGAGCTCCGGCCGAGGAACGCGATCGCCACGACGCCGGCGAGCGCGAGCGTCCCGGCGTACAGGAAGAACGGGGCGCGCAGCGAGATGCCGAGGGCGGCGCCGCCCAGCCCGGGCCCGACGATGCCGCCGAGCAGGAAGCCGGAGCGGTAGACGCTCATCGCCTGCCCGCGGATGCGCTGGGTGGCGACGTGCAGCACGATGCTCACCGAGGCGACGCCGAAGACCGCGGAGCCGACACCGCCGACCCCGCGCAGCACCAGCAGCTGCGGATAGCTCTGCGAGAGCCCGGCCAGCAGGCTGGACACCGCGACCACCGCGAGGCCCAGCAGCAGGCTGGACCGCTCGCCCATCCAGTCGACCAGGCGCCCGGCGCCGAGCCCGGAGACGAACCGCATCAGCGCGAACGCCGAGACGACGGCGCCCGCGGCCGTCGCGTCCACCCCGAACTCGGTGGCGAACAGCGGGATCGCCGGTGCCACCACGCCGAAGCCGAGCGCCACGCAGAAGGCGACACCGGCCATCGCGAAGACGTCCCCGGGGAGCCCGCTGCCGGAGCGCATGCGGGCGCGGAGCGGGACACGTTCGGGGCGGAGGGACACGAGGGTCCATGGTGCCACCCGCGACGCGGTCGCGCGGCAGCGCGCGTGGCACAGTGGCCCGCGTGGTCTACACGAGCGAGTACCCGCCCTTCTACGTCACCGCCGACGCCATCTGCCTCGCCCGCGTCGACGGGGCCGTGCAGGTGCTGGTGATCCGGCGCGGCAATCCGCCCTACGAGGGCCACTGGGCGTTCCCGGGCGGCTTCGTCGACCCCGACGAGGACCTGCACCCGGCGGCGGTGCGCGAGCTGGCCGAGGAGACCGGGCTGAGGGTGCCGCAGCTGCGCCAGCTGGGGGCGTACGGCGCTCCGGACCGCGACCCGCGCCACCGCACCGTGACCGTGGCCCACCTCGCCGTGCTCGACGAGGCGGCCGCGCCGACCGCCGGCGACGACGCCGCGCATGCCGAGTGGAAGCCGGTCGCCTGGCTGCTCGACGGCGACCGCCTCGCCTTCGACCACGGGCAGATCCTCCGCGACGCGCTGGCCGCCGCCGGCCTCGCCGGTTCCCCCGCATAGTCTCGGCGCATGCTGCTGCAGGAGGTGCTCGCCCGGCTCGAGGAGTGGTACCCCGCCCGGTTCGCCGACAGCTGGGACGCGGTCGGCCTGGTCTGCGGTGACCCCGCGGCGGAGGTACGCCGGATCCTGCTGGCCGTCGACCCGGTCGCGGCCGTGGCCGACGAGGCCGTCGCGGCGGAGGCCGACCTGCTGGTCTGCCACCACCCGCTCTTCCTCAAGGCCGTGCACGGTGTCGCCGCCACCACGCCGAAGGGCCGGGTGCTGCACCGGCTGCTGCGGGCAGGATGTGCGCTGTACACCGCGCACACCAACGCCGACGCCCCGGCGGGCGGGGTGTCGGAGGCGCTGGCGCTCGCGCTCGGGCTGACCGAGACCGAGCCGCTCGAGGCCGACGCCAGGCCGCCCGCGGACAAGCTGGTGGTCTTCGCGCCGGTCGACGACGCGGACAGGATCCGCGACGCCATCGCCGCCGCCGGCGCCGGACGCCTCGGTGACTACGACGCGTGCAGCTTCACCTCACCCGGCGAGGGCCGGTTCCGTCCCCTCGCGGGCGCGAACCCGGCCGTCGGCGAGGTCGGCCGGCCGGAGACCGTCGCCGAGGTGCGCATCGAGTCGGTGGTGCCGCGACAGCGGCGTCGCCGGGTGGTCGAGGCCCTGCTCGCCGCGCACCCCTACGAGGAGCCGGCGTACGACGTGATCCCGCTGGCCGACCTGCCCGACCCCGACCGCGGATCCGGTCGCATCGGAAGCCTGCCCCAGCCGGTCAGCCTCGCCGAGTTCGCCCGGCGGGTCTCCGCCGTGCTGCCGGCGACGGCCCACGGGGTGCGGGTCTCCGGAGATCCGGACCGCCGCGTGCAGCGGGTGGCGCTCTGTGGCGGCGCCGGGGACTTCCTGCTCGACACGGCGCGGGCAGCCGGTGCCGACGTCTTCCTGACCTCCGACCTGCGCCACCACCCGGCCTCGGAGTTCGGTGAGCACGACGGGCCGGCGCTGGTCGACGTCGCGCACTGGGCCGCGGAGTGGACCTGGCTCCCGGTGCTCCGGCAGAGGCTGCTGGGCGCGCTGGGGGATACGGTGGAGGTCGCCGTGAGCACCGTCAACACCGATCCCTGGACCTTCCGGGTCGACGCCTGACCGACTCCACCCCTGCCCGACCGAGGAGACCCACGCTGAAAGCCGACCCGTTTGCCCAGCTGAAGCTGCTGGACGTGCAGGAGCTCGACTCCCGCCTCGACGCGCTGCGCCACCGGCTGGCGACCATCCCCGAGGCCGCGGCGCTGCGTGACCTCGCCACCCGGCGCAGCCAGCTGGACGACGCCGTGCGCGACCTGCGCATCCAGGTGACCGACCTGACCGCCGAGCAGAAGAAGGCCGACGCCGACGTCGAGCAGGTCAGGGCCCGCAAGGTGCGCGACCAGGGCATGGTCGACTCGGGCTCGGTCGCCGACCCCAAGGCCCTGGAGCGGATGCTCGGCGAGCTGCAGTCGCTCGACCGGCGGATCAGCGACCTCGAGGACGTCGAGCTCGACGTCATGGAGCGGCTCGAGGCCGCCCAGGCAGCGCTCGACGAACGCACCGTCGAGCTCGGCCGCCTCGACGAGGAGGTCGACCGCCTCGAGGCCGCCCGCGAGCAGAAGGCCGCCGAGCTGCAGGCCGAGGCCGCCACGGTCTCCGACGAACGCAAGCTCAAGGCCGCCGATCTCCCCGAGGACCTGGTGGCGCTCTACGAGAAGCTGCGCGCGCAGAAGGGCGGTGTCGGAGCAGCCGAGCTGCGCGCCCGGCAGTGCGGCGGCTGCCGGCTGACCCTGGACCCCTCGATCCTCGGCGAGATCGCCCGACGCCCGGTCGACGACGTCGTCCGCTGCGAGGAGTGCAGCCGGATCCTCGTGCGCACCGGCGAGTCCGGCCTGAGGTGACGCCGCGATGAGCCGCACCGTGATCGTCGAGGCCGACGGCGGGTCGAGGGGCAACCCGGGGCCGGCCGCGTACGGCGCCGTGCTGCGTGACGGGGCCACCGGAGAGGTCATCGCCGAGAGCGGCGAGCCCATCGGCAGGGCGACCAACAACGTCGCGGAGTACCGCGGCCTGATCGCCGGGCTCGAGCTGGCCGCGGAGCACGCACCGGACGCCGAGATCGAGGTCCGGATGGACTCCAAGCTCGTCGTGGAGCAGATGTCCGGCCGCTGGAAGATCAAGCACCCGGACATGAAGCCGCTGGCACTGCAGGCAAACAGGCTGGCGCCCTTCGGCACCACCTTCACCTGGGTGCCGCGCGCGCTCAACAAGGAGGCCGACCGGCTGGTCAACGAGGCCCTGGACTCCGGCGGTCCGGTCGGCGGCGTCGCGGAGGCGTCGACGGCGCCGGAGGAGACGGTCTCCGAGGCCTCCAGTACGCCGACCCGGGGCTCGTCACGCTCCGAAGGGCCGACGACCACGCTGATCCTGGTGGGGCACGGAGCCACCGCGCACACCGCCGCCAAGCGCTCCTCCGGGGCGGCGAGCGATCCGGGCCTGACCGAGGAGGGGCGGGCGCAGATGCGCGCCACCGGGGAGTGGCTGCAGCCGATGGCGCCCGAGGTGGATGCCCTGGTCAGCTCCCCGCTGCGCCGCAGCCGCGAGTCCGCGGAGATCCTCGCGGAGTACCTCGGCCGGGGGATCGAGGTCGAGGAAGGTCTCGCCGAGGTGGAGCTCGGCTCGTGGGAGGGGCAGACGGTCTCCGAGGTCGAGAAGCAGGTGCTGGCCGGACGTGACCGGCTGGTGTCGTCGTACGGCGGGAGGACGGTGGTGGCGGTCAGCCACGTCACCCCGATCAAGGTGCTCGTCGCCGACGCCCTCGGCGCGCCGCTGGTCGCGGTCTTCCGGATGGAGCTGGCGGCCGCGTCGGTCACGGTGGTGTCCTACGTCGCCGCAGGTCCCTCCGGGGAGCAGACGGCGAACCTGCGGTTGTTCAACGCCCGTCCGACCGGGGCGGCGCTGTCGCCCTGACACCGTGGAGTGGGGAGCCGTTCGCCGGGGTATACCGCCGTGGAGGCAGGAGGACGACGAGTGGCCCACGACATACCCGAGGTGGACCTGGAGGAGCTGCTGTCGGCCGCCGAGTCGGTGTCGCCCGCGGCGGCCGTGACCGCGGTGGCCCGGCACCTGCGCGACCGGCTCGGTGTGGAGCGGGTCAGCTTCTGGATCGGCGACGCGGCCGGACAGGCGCTGATCCGGATGCCGGACGGGGAGCGGAGACCGACCGACGGCACCGCGCTGGGCGGGGCGTGGCGCGAGCAGCGGATCACCGTCGACGGCTCGGTGTGCGTGCCGGTCACCGTGCGCGGCGATGCCCTCGGGGTGCTGGAGGTGCGCCTGCCCGGCGACGACCCCGCCCCGCAGCCGGGGATGGGGATGCGCCGGGCGCTGACCAGCGTCGCGCACTGTCTCGGCTACGTCATCGTGGCCAACCAACGGCTCACCGACGCCTTCGAGGTCGCGCGCCGGTCCGAGCCGTTCGACCTGTCCATGGAGATCCAGCGCCGGTTGCTGCCGCAAGCCTTCGTGTGCGAGGGCGGCTCCTTCTCGCTCGCCGGATGGCTCGAGCCGAGCGCGACGGCCGGCGGCGACACCTTCGACTACGTCGCCTCGGCCGACCGGCTGACGGTGGCCCTGGTGGACGCCCTCGGACACGACGTCACCGCTTCGCTGCTGGCCACGCTGACCGTCAACGCCATCCGCAACGCGCGGCGGGGCGGCGCCTCGGTGGTCGAGCAGGCTGCGGCCGCCGACGCCGCGCTGCAGCGCTACGCACGACCCGAGCAGTACGCCACCGGCCTCCTCCTCGAAGCGCCACTGGTCGCGCCGATCAAGGACGCCGGCCCGGGTGAACGCCGTCCGGTCACCGTGCGTCTGGTCAACGCCGGCCATCCGCCGCTGCGGCTGGTGCGCGATGGCCGGGTCAGCCGGATCGAGCTGCCGCCGAGCACCCCGTTCGGCATCCGGGTCCGTGGCCGCGACAAGACCTACCCGGTGCAGGAGCTGGAGCTGAGGCCGGGGGACCGGCTGGTGCTGCTGACCGACGGCATGTACGAGCGCTGGGCCGGCTCGTTCCCGCTCGACGAGATCCTGCTCGAGACCGCCCACTGTCACCCACGCAACGCCGTGCAGGACGTCGCGTCGCGCTTCCGCACCCACGTCCGGGAGCAGCCGCCCGACGACGCGACCCTGCTGGTCCTCGACTGGTACGGCGGCACCACCGGCCGGTCGGCCAACGGAGGCGCGGACACCGGCTGAGTCAGAGCTCGGGGACCACCACGTCGAGCAGCGTGCCTCGCGCCCCGGTCGCGGCGACCTCGACCTGCCAGCCGAGCCGGTCGAGGGTGCCGGCGAGCTGCTCGGGCGTGCGCGCGTCGGTGCCGTCCACGAGCAGCGAGCGCACCAGCCGGCCCTTGGTGGCCTTGTTGAAGTGGCTGACCACCTTGCGCAGGCCGTCCTGCTCGTGCAGCACCCGGACGGTCGCCACGCGCGGTGCCAGGTCGGCGGCCGGACGCCAGAAGGCGGCATAGCTGGTGGATCGCAGGTCGACGACGAGCCCCCGGCCGGCGGCGTCACGCACCACCGGGTCCAGCACGCCGCGCCAGTGCGCGGCGAGCCCGCCGACCGCGGGCAGGGTGACCTGGCCGGAGAGCCGGTAGGCGGGGATCGGGTCGTGCGGACGGAGCAGGCCGAAGAGCGCGCTGGTCACCGCCAGCCAGCGGGTGGCGCGGCGACGGGCGGCGCCGTCGAGCGAGGCGAGGTCCAGCGCGTCGTACAGGACCCCGGAGTAGACGCGGTCGGCTCGCGCGGTGCGTGCGGTGGTGAGGTCGGCGTTGCGGCGCACGTCGTCGGCCTGGGTGCTGCCCAGGCCGAGCACCTCCATGGCCTTCGCCTCGTCCCCGCTGCACAGCTCCACGAGTGCCGAGAGGACCTCTGCCCGGGCGTCGGTGAGCTCGGGGAAGGACAGGTCCGCGAGCTGCAGCGGCTTGCCGCGGCGCGCCTCGGTCTTGCCCTCGGAGGGCGGCAGCAGGATCAGCACGCCGGCAAGCGTAGGATGCCCTAGGCTGGGAGCTGCGGACGGGCTGGCCGGGCGACCGCGACGGAGGCGACTCCGCCGAGGAAGGTCCGGGCTCCACAGGGCGAGGTGGTGGGCAACACCCACCCGGGGCGACCCGCGGGACAGTGCCACAGAGAGCAGACCGCCGCTCTGCGGAGCGGTAAGGGTGAAACGGTGGTGCAAGAGACCACCAGCGCGGCGGGTGACCGTCGTGGCTCGGTAAACCCCACCTGGAGCAAGACCAGACAGCGAGCGAGGCGACCGGGGCGTGCCCCGGGAGCGGAGGGCGGCCCGCCCGAGCTCGCGGGTAGGTCGCACGAGGGTGTCGGCAACGGCACCCCTAGATGGATGGTCGCCAACCGTGTCGCCGTGAGGCGGTACGGCGAACAGAACCCGGCCTACGAGCCAGCCCGTCCGCACCACGCCCCGTCGCCGGCGGGGCGGCTTTCTGGGGCAACGTACAGCCGCTGTTCATCCCCGCGTAACTCAGCGCTCCTAGCGTCAGGGATATCCGTCCGCGGCGTGCCCGGTCTCCGCTCTCAACTTCTCCCCGGGCACCCGCAAGGCGGGCCTGGAGGAGGACGACCCATCCTTGGTCACCGACTCGGGTTGGATCCCGACGACGACCAGGGTGGGCCGTTCCCCGGCGCGGGGAGGGTGAGCACCTCGGCGCCGGTGTCGGTGACCAGCAGGGTGTGCTCGAACTGGGCGGACACCTTGCGGTCCCGGGTGACGACCGTCCAGTCGTCGTCCCACATCTCCCACTCGTGGGTGCCGAGGTTGAGCATCGGCTCGATCGTGAAGGTCATCCCCGGCCTGATCTCGGTGTCGTAGCGCGGGTCGTCGAAGTGCGGGACCACCAGCCCGGAGTGGAACGACGTGCCGATCCCGTGGCCGGTGAACTCCCGCACGACGCCGTAGCCGAAGCGCTTCGCGTAGGACTCGATCACTCTGCCGATCACGTTGATCCGACGCCCCGGTCGGACCGCGTTGATCGCCCGCCGCAGCGCCTCCCGGGTGCGGTCGACGAGCAGCCGGACCTCCTCGGGGACGTCACCGGCGAGGAAGGTCGCGTTCGTGTCGCCGTGCACCCCGCCGAGGTAGGCGGTGATGTCGATGTTCACGATGTCGCCGTCGCGGACCACGGTGGAGTCGGGGATGCCGTGGCAGACCACCTCGTTGACCGAGGCACACAACGACTTCGGGAAGCCCCGGTAGCCGAGCGTCGACGGGTAGGCCCCGTGGTCGCACAGGAACTCGTGCCCGATCCGGTCGAGCTCGTCGGTGGTCACGCCGGGCGCGACGTGCGCGCCGACGAGATCACGGGCCTGTGCGGCCAGGCGGCAGGCGACCCGCATGCGCTCGATCGTCCCGGCATCCTTCACCTCCGGTCCGGTGAACGGCTCCGGGGCGGGCTTGTCGACGTACTCCGGACGCTCGATGTGCGGCGGCACCGGCCGGCGCGGCGACAGGGTTCCGGGGACCACGGGAGGCACCCGTGGAGTGTAGTTTCTGGCGGCATGGAGGCTGCGCGGTGCCGGGGCGCGCGATGAGCGAGCCCCGGCCACCCGTGCGGGCGAAGGCCTCGCCGGGTCCGTTCGTGGCGATGGGTGCGATGGCCTGCCTGTTCTTCCTGTACGGCGCTTCGCTGCTGTTCCTGCCGTGGTGGGGCGTGGCCCTCCTCTACGTGTGCTGGCTGGTGCTGTTCGTCGTCGCGACCCGGTGGTTCACCCCACGACCCCGGGGGGTCCTGGCCCTGCCCGCGGCCGGGTTCATCGCCTGGCTGGTCGCCTGGGCCGTCGCGGTGCAGCGCTGAGCAGACGCCGACCTTCCCATGTCCGGTCACGGCGGCGTAATGTCGCGACACGAAGCATGGGGGGTCGGGACCGTTGCTCCGTCCGGGAGGGGAAGAGATGGCCGGCAAACCGTTCGCGTCCACGGCCGACACCGAGGCCAAGGAGCAGACGCTCGAGGTCCTCGCCGACGGCGTCTACGCGCTCACCGCCGAGGGGGACCCCAACATCGGGGCGATCGAGGGTGAGGACTTCCTGGTCTGCTTCGAGGCCCTCGCCACGCCGGTCGCCGCCCGGGAGTGGCTGGCCAGGCTCCGGGAGCACACCGACAAGCCGGTGCGCTACCTCGTGCTCTCGCACTACCACGCGGTGCGCGTCCTCGGCGCGAGCGCCTTCGACGCCGACATCATCGTCGCCCACGAGAAGACCCGCGAGCTCGTCGCCGAGCGCGGCAAGCAGGACTGGGAGTCCGAGCTCGGCCGGATGCCGCGGCTCTTCAAGGACCCGGACTCCATCCCCGGGCTCACCTGGCCCACGGTGACCTTCACCGACCGCTTCACGATCGACCTCGGCGGCGGCCGCGGCGACCTGGTGCTGCAGTACTGCGGACGGGGCCACACCGCCGGCGACATCGTCGCCTGGCTGCCCAGACAGGGCATCCTCTTCGCCGGCGACCTCGTCGAGGCGCAGGCGGCGCTCTACACGGGCGACGCCTTCCACCGCGAGTGGTCCACGGGCACCCTCGACCGGATCGCCGCCTTGCGCGCCGAGCAGCTGATCGGCGGACGCGGAGGGGTGGCGCGGGGCCGGGAGGCGGTGGACGCCGCCGTCGAGCAGACGCGCGGCTTCCTCACCACGATGCTGGCCGAGGTCGGCGCGGTGCACGAGCGCGGCGGGACGCTCAAGGAGGCCTTCGAGGCGACGCACGCCGCGCTCGCCCCGCAGTACGGCCACTGGCCGATCTTCGAGCACTGTCTGCCCTTCGACGTCGCCCGGCTGTGGGACGAGCTGTCCGGAGTGGACTGGCCGGAGATCTGGACCGCCGAGCGCGACCGGCAGGTCTGGGACCAGCTGCAGGACTGAGGGCAGGCCTGCCGTGATCGCCGCGCAGCAGCCCGTTGTCGTGGTGGGCAACGGCCCGGTGGGACAGACCACCGCGCTGCTGCTGGCGCGCTGGTCGGTGCCCGTGGTCGTGGTCGACGCCCGCGCCGGACGCGAGCTCGTCGGCTCGAAGGCGATCTGCCAGCAGCGCGACGTGCTCGACATCTGGGACGCCGTCGGCGCCGGCCGGCAGATCGCCGACGAGGGCGTCACCTGGACGCGGGCGCGCACCTTCCACCGCGACGCGGAGCTGTTCTGCACCGAGTTCCAGGACTCCGGCGCCTCCAGCTTCCCGCCGTTCGTCAACATCTCGCAGTGCCGCACCGAGCAGCTGCTCGACCAGCGGGTCGCCGACGAGCCGCTGATCGAGGTCCGGTGGGGGCACCGGGTCACCGGGCTCGACCAGGACCCGGACGGGGTCCGGGTGAGCTGCCAGACGCCGGCCGGCACGGTCGAGGTGACCGGGAGCCACGCCGTCGTCTGCTGCGGCGCCAGGGGAGAGGCGCTGCGCGCGCTGCTGGGGCTGCGCTTCGACGGCGAGAGCTTCGGTGACCGCTTCCTCATCTGTGACCTGCGCACCGACCTGCCGGGCTGGGAGCAGGAGCGCCGGTTCTACTTCGACCCCGAGTGGAACCCCGGGCGCCAGGTGCTCATCCACCCCTGCCCGGGTTCCACGTTCCGCATCGACTGGCAGGTGCCGGAGGGCTTCGACCTCGCCGAGGAGCAGCGCACCGGCGGGCTCGACCGGCGGATCCGCCAAGTCATCGGGGACCGGGACTACGAGGTCGTCTGGCAGTCGGTCTACCGCTTCCAGTCGCGGGTGGTCGACCGGATGCGCGTCGGCCGGGTGCTGCTGGCCGGGGACAGCGCCCACCTGTTCTCCCCCTTCGGCGCCCGCGGCCTCAACTCGGGCGTGATGGACGCCGAGAACGCCGCCTGGAAGCTGGCCTTCGTGGTGCACGGCTGGGCGCCGGGGGAGCTCCTGGAGAGCTACCACGACGAGCGGCACGCCGCGGCGCTGGAGAACCTCGACGTC
Organism: Marmoricola sp.; assembly: GCA_036518175.1. Classification (GTDB taxonomy): domain Bacteria; phylum Actinomycetota; class Actinomycetes; order Propionibacteriales; family Nocardioidaceae; genus Marmoricola. The sequence goes on along the minus strand of DATDNR010000188.1, from coordinate 7,445 downwards.
ACCGCCGCGACGATGCGCTTCCTGGTGCCCCAGGACGAGGCCGCGTGGGACGTGCGGCGGAGCACCCTGGAGGCGGCGAGGTACGACGACGCCGCCCGTGCGCGCGTCGACTCCGGGCGCCTCGCCGAGCCGTTCTGGTACGCCGACTCACCGCTGACCACGCCCGATCCGGAGCGCCCGTTCCCCGGCCGGCCCGCCAAGGGTGCCGTGCCGCCGCCCGGGCCCGGGATCCTGCTGCCCGACTTCCCGCTGGCCGGATCGGCCGATGGCCGGCTGCGGATGCTGCTGCGCCGCGGGATCACCGTGCTGACCGGCCCGGGCGTCGACCCGCGGGAGGTCGTCGTACCGGCGAGCGCCGGGGCTCCGGCACAGGTGCACGCCTTCGACGACCTGGTCCCCGGCCTGTCCGACGCTCTCGGCGCCCGACCGGGCGAGCTGTGGCTGGTGCGCCCCGACGCCCACGTCGCGGCGGTCGTCCGCGACCCGGCCCACCTCGCCACGCCCCTGAGCCGGCTCCTCGGCCGACGGGAGGTGCTCACCGGCTGACGCCCCACCGCCTCGCAACCCCCGTCCCTCACCCCCGAAGGCACACCATGAGCGCAACCTCACCGCTGGAACACCAGGCGCCGAGCGGGCCGGCGATCATCGCCCGCCTCGAGCGGCTGGAGGTCTGGTCGCTGTCCTACTCCTTCATCGCGATCATCGGCCTGGGCTTCCTGTTCACCTTCTACGACATCTTCGACATCAACGTCTCCTTCATCCAGACCTGCGCCGAGATCAAGCCGGGCTGCACGCCCGAGACCGCGCTCGGCTCGCTGCCGCTGCCGGTGGTGCTCAACCTGGCCGGTTACGTCGTGGGCACGCTGCTGCTCAGCCCGCTCGCGGACCGGTTCGGCCGGCGCAACATGCTGCTGTTCACCATGCTGGTGACCGGCCTGGGATCGCTGTACAACGCCTTCGCGCCCGACTACCCGAACTTCGTGATCGCGCGGATCATTACCGGCATCGGCATCGGTGCGGACCTGGCGATCGTGAACACCTACATCAACGAGGTCGCCCCCAGACGGGCGCGGGCGAAGTTCACCACGCTGATCTTCGTCATGTCCGCGCTCGGCGCGGTGGTCGGCATCTGGCTGGGGCTGCTGCTCACCACGCCCGCGGAGGCCTGGCCGATCGGCCTGCCCTTCGCCCAGGCCAGCGAGTCCTTCACCACCGGCTGGCGGTGGATGTACGGCATCGGCGCCATCCTCGCGCTGCTCGCCGTCCTGCTGCGCGTGGAGCTGCCGGAGTCACCGCGGTGGTTGATCAACCACCGGCGCGAGGCGGAGGCCGACCGGATCGTCAGCGGGATGGAGGAGCGGGCCCTGAGGCACGGCCCGCTGGCCGAGCCGACCGCGGACCTGCCGAAGGAGGTCGTGGAGCCGCCGTCCACGGTGCCCTACCGCGACCTGTTCAGCCACCCGCTGTACCTGCGCCGGATGCTGCTGCTGCTCGCGCTGTGGTTCGTCGGCTACATCACCGTCTACTCCTACGCGTCGGGCTTCACCAGCGTGCTCTCGGCACTGAAGTACCCGCCTCCCGAGGCCGGCGTGATCGCCGCGGTCGGGTCGTTCGGGTTCGTCGGCTGTGCTGTGGTGATGACGTTCGTCGTCGAGCGTCTGGAGCGGCGCCACTGGCTGCCGATCGCCGCCGTGGTGACCCTGGTCGGCGCCTTCCTCATCGCCGGGGCGGGCGACACGATCGGGGTGGCGTTCCTCGGCTCGGTGCTGGTCTTCGCCGGCTTCAACCTGTGGGTGTCACCGACCTACGCCCTCTCCGCGGAGTGCTTCCCGACCCGCGCGCGGACCACCGGCTTCGCCCTCGTCGACGGCGTCGGCCACCTCGGTGGCGGGATCGGCGTCCTCGTGATCGCCCCGTTCCTGCCGCACATGTCGACCCTCGGGGCCCTCGTGCTGATCTCGTCGTTCCTGGTGGTGGCGGCGGTCATCGCGCAGTTCACACCGCACACCCGCAACCGGCACCTGGACCACATCTCGCCGTAGCCGCGACCCGCAGCTCAGAAGGTGTGTTCGGGTCCCGGGAAGCTGCCGTTGCGGACGTCGTCGGCATACGCCTTCGCGGCCTCGAGCAGCACGCCGTGCAGGTCGGCGTACTGCCTGACGAAGCGCGGCATCCGGCCGGTGCGCAGCCCGAAGGCGTCCTGCCAGACCAGCACCTGGGCGTCGCACTCCGGCCCGGCTCCGATGCCGACCGTGGGGATGTGCAGCTCCTTGGTCACCTGCGCGGCGACGTCTCCGGGCACCATCTCCATCACGACCGCGAACGCGCCGGCGGCCTCCACCGCCTGGGCGTCGGCGAGGATCCGGCCGGCCGCGTCGCCGCGGCCCTGCACCCGGTAGCCGCCGAGCGCGTGCTCGCTCTGCGGGGTGAAGCCGATGTGCGCCATCACCGGGATGCCGCCGTTGGTCATCCGCTCGATCTGCGGCGCCATCTCGGCGCCGCCCTCCAGCTTGACCGCGTGCGCGCCACCCTCCTTCATGAAGCGCACGGCGGTCAGGTAGCCCTGCTCGGGGGAGGCCTGGTAGGACCCGAACGGCAGGTCGCCGACGACCAGGGCGCGCTTGACCGAACGCGAGACGGCGCGCGTGAGCGGCAGCAGCTCGTCGACCGTGATCGGCAGCGACGTCTCGTTGCCCAGCACGTTGTTGCTCGCGCTGTCACCGACCAGCAGCACCTCGATGCCTGCCTCGTCGAAGACCTGTGCGGTGTACATGTCGTAGGCCGTGAGCATCGTCCAGCGCTCGCCGCGCTGCTTCATCTCCATCAGGTGGTGGGTGCGCACCCGCCTGACCGCCGCACCCGCGGTCGCGCTGCCCTGCTGGCGCTGCGCGCCGCTGCCGTACGGCGCTGCCACCTCTCCCTGTCCGTGCGCAGGCCCGTTCGCAGCCTCGTCGGTCATCACCGGCTCCTCACGTTCTCGAGGCTCCCTGACGGAGTCCCCGGACCGACGTCCACGCTAGACCCGAACGGGGCCGGGCGCGCCTGTGTCGCTGGTCACGACCGGTCGGGCCGGTCAAGCTCCCCGAGCAGTGCCTGGAACGCCTCCGCCTCGTTCTCGCCGTCGGCGTGCGGGGCGCAGAACCAGCCGGCGAACTCCGCGATCTCGGCGAGTCGCCACTCGAGGTCGAAGAGCTCCAGCAGGGCGGCGTCCACCGGCGCGTCGTAGCCCTGCCGCCAGCCGGGGCCGAGCGCCCACAGGTCCCGCTCCCGGGGTGCCCGCCTCAGCGACTCCCAGTCGACGAGGAAGCGGTGCCCGTGGGCGAGGAGCTGGTTGCTGCCGTCCGGCTCGCCGTGGGTCGGCACCCAGGCGTCCTCGTGCTCGAGCGCGGTCCGGGCGAGGTCGTCGTACCGGTGCGCCCAGTGACGGATGTCCCCCAGCGCCTGGTCGAGCGCCTGCCGCGCGGGCTCGCCGTACGGCCCGCCGTCCCAGGGCTGGGCGGTCGACCGGGCCAGCTCGTCGGCGAACACCCCGGGCTGGGCGAGCAGCGGCCGCCAGGCCGGGAGGTCGGGCGCCTCTGCCGTGTGCAGTCGGGTCAGCATCGCCGCGGTGCTCCGCGTGTCGTCCTCGGTCCAGCTGCGGTCACCGGAGCTGCCGTCGAGCCACGGCGCGACGCTGAGCGCACCGCCGGCGAAGGGCACGGTGAACCCGCCCCGGTGCGTGGGCAGGCAGGCCAGCACGAAGTCGAGCCGGGAGGCCAGCCGGGCGGCACCGGCGTACGCCGCCTCCAGCGACTCGGTCGTGTGGCGGGGGAGCAGCGCGTCGAGGGTCACGAACCAGGCGCGCCGGCCGCCGACGGAGGCCACCCAGTGGTGCGCACCGAAGCCGACCGGCAGGTGCTCGGCCTCGGTGACGTCGGCGTCCCAGTGCTCACGCACCGCACGCAGCACGTCCGCGGGCGTCACGTCGTCAGGAGGCTCGCGCATCTGGCCAGTATGGCCGGGGACACGGCAGGGTGCAGGCAGCACGGACGAGCGGAAGGCGAGGGCATGCGGTTCGAGGACTACGGGCAGATCAGGTTCAGCCGCCGGGACAACGGCGTGCTGCTGCTGACCCTGGACAACCCCGAGAAGTACAACGCGGCGGACGAGCAGATGCACAACGAGCTGTCCCGGGTGTGGCGCGACGTGGCGGCCGATCCCGAGACCCGGGTCGCGGTGGTCACCGGGGCGGGGAAGGCGTTCAGCGCCGGTGGCGACCTCGGCATGGTGGAGCGGATGGCCGGCGACCACGCGCGGGTCTCGCACATGCTCTCGGAGATGGGCGACCTGGTCCACAACCTCGTCGACTGCGAGAAGCCGGTCGTCTCGGCGATCAACGGGGTCGCGGTCGGCGCCGGCCTCGTGGTCGCCCTGCTCGCCGACATCTCGGTGTGCGCCGAGGACGCGCGGCTCGGCGACGGCCACGTCAGGCTCGGCGTCGCCGCCGGCGACCACGCCGCGATCATCTGGCCGCTGCTGACCAGCATGGCGAAGGCGCGCTACCACCTGATGACCGGCGAGATGCTGGACGGGCGCGAGGCGGAGCGGATCGGGCTGGTCAGCAAGGTGGTGCCGCGCGCCGAGGTGCTCGACGAGGCGCTCCGCATCGCCGACGGGCTGGGCCGTGGCTCCCAGACGGCGATCCGCTGGACCAAGCGGGCCCTGAACGGCTGGGTGCGCCAGGCAGGGCCGATCTTCGAGCAGTCCGCCGCCTACGAGATGCTCGGCTTCCTCGGGCCCGACGTGCTCGAGGGCGTCGCGTCGCTGCGGGAGAAGCGCCCGCCGAGGTTCCCCTCCGCCTTCGACATCACCTGACCCGTCCGACACACTGGGCGCGTGGACTTCCGCTCGCTCTACGCCCAGGGCTTCGCCCGTGTCGCCGCCTGCACCGTTCCGGTGACGGTGGCCGACCCGGCGGCCAACGTCGAGTGCGTGCTCCTCGAGGCGCGGGCCTGTCACGAGGACGGTGTTGCGGTCGCGCTCTTCCCGGAGCTGTGCCTGACCGGCTACGCGATCGACGACCTCTTCCTGCAGGACGCGGTGCTCGACGCGGTCGAGGAGGCGCTGCGCCGGCTCGTCGAGGCCAGCACCGACCTGCTGCCGGTCATCGTGGTCGGGGCCCCGTTGCGCAAGGGCAACCGGCTGTTCAACTGCGCGGTGGTGATGCATCGGGGCCGGGTCCTCGGTGTCGCCCCGAAGTCGTTCCTGCCCACCTACCGGGAGTTCTACGAGGCCCGCTGGTTCGCCGCCGGCGAGGACCAGGTCGGCGAGGACATCGTGGTGGCCGGACAGGAGGCGCCGTTCGGTCGCGACCTGGTCTTCCGCGCCGACGACCTGCCCGACCTCGCACTGCACGTCGAGATCTGCGAGGACATGTGGGTGCCGATCCCGCCGAGCGCGTCGGCGGCGCTGGCCGGCGCGACCGTGCTGGCCAACCTCTCGGGATCGCCGATCACCATCGGGCGGGCGGAGGAGCGCCGGCTGCTCGTGCGGGGTGCCAGCCAGCGGTGTCTGGCGGCGTACGCCTATGCCGCCGCGGGGCAGGGCGAGTCCACCACGGACCTGTCCTGGGACGGGCAGACGATGGTCTACGAGTGCGGCGACCTGCTCGCGGAGACCGAGCGCTTCCCGGACGGGCCACGGCGGTCGGTGGCCGACGTCGACCTCGACCGGATCCGCCAGGAGCGGCTGCGGATGGGGACCTTCGACGACAACCGCCACCAGGCGGGCGTCGAGAGCGGTGACTTCCGGTTCGTCGAGTTCACCCTCGCAGCCCCTGCCGGGGACCTCGGGCTGCGTCGCAAGGTCGACCGCTACCCGTTCGTGCCCGACGACCCCGAGCGGCTGGCGCTGGACTGCTACGAGGGCTACAACATCCAGGTCTCCGGCCTGGAGAAGCGGCTGCATGCGATGGGGCACCAGCCGAAGGTGGTCATCGGCGTCTCCGGAGGGCTCGACTCCACGCACGCGCTCATCGTCGCCGCGAAGGCGATGGACCGGCTGGGCCGGCCGCGCGGCGACATCCTGGCCTACACGCTGCCGGGTTTCGCGACCACGGACACCACCAAGTCCAACGCGGCGCGGCTGTGCAAGGCGCTCGAGGTCTCCTTCGAGGAGATCGACATCCGGCCCGCGGCGCGGCAGATGCTCGAGGACCTCGGGCACCCGTACGCCGAGGGGCAGGAGGTCTACGACGTCACCTTCGAGAACGTGCAGGCGGGCCTGCGCACCGACTACCTCTTCCGGCTCGCCAACCACCGCAGGGGGATCGTGCTCGGCACCGGTGACCTCTCCGAGCTGGCGCTGGGATGGTGCACGTACGGCGTCGGCGACCAGATGTCCCACTACGCGGTGAACACCGGCGTGCCGAAGACGCTGATCCAGCACCTGATCCGCTGGGTCGTCGAGTCCGGCCAGTTCTCCGACGACCCCGACTCCGACGTCAACGCCGTCCTCACCGAGATCCTGGAGCAGGAGATCACCCCCGAGCTGATCCCCACCCGCGAGGGCGAGACGCCCCAGAGCACCGAGGCCACCGTCGGGCCCTACTCGTTGCAGGACTTCAACCTCTTCCACACCCTGCGCTACGGCTTCCGGCCGAGCCGGATCGCGTTCCTGGCGCTGCACGCCTGGTCGGACAGGTCGGCGGGGGAGTGGCCGCCGAACTTCCCCGAGGCGCGGCGCACGGAGTACGACCTCGCCACGATCCGTCACTGGCTCGAGGTGTTCATCCGGCGCTTCTTCGCCTTCAGCCAGTTCAAGCGCTCGGCGCTGCCCAACGGTCCCAAGGTCTCGGCGGGGGGCTCGCTGTCACCCCGCGGTGACTGGCGGATGCCGTCGGACGCCTCGGCCGAGGCCTGGCTGGCGGACCTGGCGAACGTGCCGGAGTCCTGACCGGCCTTGCCGGCTGCACCGATCCCGCACAGGCGGGCTTGGGGCGTCTGGCGCGTCCGCGGAGCTGCACGGATCCCGCACAGGCGGGCTTGGTGCGACTGACACGGCCGCGGAGCTGCACCAATCCCGCACAGGCGGGCTCGGTGCGGCTGGCGCGGCCGCGGAACTGCACGAATCCCGCACAGGCGCACTTGTCGCGTCTGCCGCGACCGCGCGGCCGCACGGATCCCGCACAGGCGGGCTTGGCGCGTCTGCCGCGACCGCGCGGCTGCACCGATCCCGCACAGGCGGGCTTGGGGCGACTGGCGCGGCCGCGGAGCTGCACGGATCCCGCACAGGCGGACTTGGCGCGTCTGCCGCGGCCGCGGAGCTGCACCAATCCCGCACAGGCGCGATTCTCGCGACTGGCGCGGCCGCACGGCCGCGGGGCTGCACGGATCCCGCACAGGCGGGCTTGGCGCGAGCGTCCGCCCTGCGTCACCAGCCGCGCTCGCGCCACTCCTGGAGGTGCG